>NZ_JBPFDQ010000052.1:0-7748 GCF_059415045.1 Ferdinandcohnia sp. SAFN-114
TGTCACAATACTTATCTCAAGTATTGCCATTTTGGAGGTGTTTTATATTGTCTCACTATTTTAGGTTAGTCCAAAGAATAAAAACACAGCACGGTATTTTTTGATTTCCTTAAAGGTTGTTCCAAGGCGTTTAAAGCTACTTGCGATCGGATTAGGTTCCCGTTCGATATAGTAACGTTGATGTACATTTTTGAATAATGGGATGGAAAAAAGACCCCACCAAACGGCTGTAATGATAAATGCTATTTTACTAGCAACAGTTGCCGAAATCGGTAAAATTTCTTGTTGTGCAAGAAGGATAATGGCGATAGCAAGTAAAAAAGGAATAGTACTACCGATATAGCCTAATCCATATCCACGTGCAGAAACACGGTCCATTTTATCTTCAGTTGTGACGTCAACTAGAAACGCATCATAGAAAACATTTGCCCCTGTTGAACCTAAAGCAGCAAACGTATAAACAATTAATAAGAGCAACCAATTATCACTTGGTACAAAAGCTAATAAGGCTGTTGCGGAAACTCCTAATGCAAAGAAGAAAGTGAAAAACTTCTTTTTGTAGCCTTGATAATCAGCAATTGTTCCCAGTATCGGTCCAATCATCGCTAAGATAAAGGTGAAAATGGCGATTGTATAGCCAAGATATGCTGTTGAATCTGAAGCATCCACACCTGCATTTGTTGCGGCAGCCTTATAGAAAATCGGAAAAACAGCCGTAGTAATAATAATTGAATAGGCTGAATTGGCCCAATCATAATACATCCAACTCGATTCCTCTTTCGTAAACGACCTCATCCCAAAACCCCCCTTAAATTTAATCAAATGTTTAGTAGTTCCTCAATCGCATGACCATCTGTTTTTCCTAGATCTAAGTCTAATAGTCTCGCAAATGTTGGCCCTTCATCTACGAGATGCATAGCAGGTATTTCAATGTTTGGACGAATTCCTTTTCCGGAAGCGATAAGAACGGTTGTGTAGTTCTCCTTTTCCGGTGAGTAGCCATGGCTTGCAAAGGTATAGCGTTTTTCACGAACATCCTCAGCTTGAATTTCATCGATATACTCACCATCCAGCTGCTCCTTAAAATAGTAGCCAAGCCGTGCTTCAATCATGAACGCAGCATTGTCATCTGCCCCCTTTTCCTGCGCTTCACTACTTGAAAGAATACGTTCGATACCGTTGTCCTCAACTTCCATTAGCTCTGTAAGAAGGGTTCTAACCTGTTCTTTAGTTTTAGTGTCGTTTTTCTCTTTAAGATAAATATATGCAGAGCCATCACAGCTTTTGCAGTATGCCTTCCAATCTATTACGTTACCATCCGTATTTACGGTAATAAGACCTGACTTCCTAAATAAAACATTCAGTTTAACTGCCTTGGATTCATCCAATGCACTATGGTCACCTAATGCAATGATTGTTGTTTTTTCATAGATTCCACTTTCTTTTAAAGCATTCATGATCCTACCCAGTCTTTCATCATGACGACGAAGGGCTGCCATTGCTTCATCAGATGAAAATCCATGATAATGGCGTTGTGAATCCAAGTCGACAAAATGGACAAGCATAAGATTAGGCTTTCTCGTTTTAATGGTTTCAACGGTTGACTCAAGTACGAAATCATCGAGTTCAGGCTGATTAAGCCCATTCCGAAGATGTCCAAACTTTCGATTCATTTCCAATTGATATAGCGGACTGCCATTAAATAAAGAAACAAAGATTTGATTATGCCATGGGCGATTTGCAAAAATCTCTGGCATATTGTAATCGATATTTGCCTTTGCAGTTACGGGCCATAAAAGGGCTGCAGTCTTCATCCCAGCCTTTTTAGCTTCATCGTAAAGAGTCGTTCCTTTTACATGCTGTCTGTGCCAATACCAATCCGGCGATTGGCGACCAGGATGGAGAAAAGTGTTATTGACGATTCCATGATTTTTTGGATATCTCCCAGTCACTATCGTTGCATGGCATGGATAGGTTACAGAAGGATATATTGTTTCAACATTCTTGCAAAAAGATGCATGCTCTAAGAGTTTCTTAAAATTGGGAAGCTCATTAATAATTGGAAAATCAAGTGATGATAAGCAGTCAAATGAGATGACCAGTAAATAATCAGTGAGTCGTGACATATGGCCCTCCATCCTACGAAAGTCTTGTAATCTACTTACAATATAACAGAAAATTGGCAATTAAAATATGAAAACAATGTAAAGACAAAGTAAAAAAGTATTCATTTAAATGTGAGATGGAATATAATTATGGTTATGTGTTCAATTTAACTGCTTGGCGTTTAATCACAGCCTGAGTATAGTTAAGCCTCCGGTGGATGCCACGATTATTCAAAGGTATTTTCGACTAAGAACGCCACTTCCTGTGGCAACGTCTTTGTGACCCACCCCGTGCGGGCCTAAAAAATCGGGCGCATACATACGCCGAGGCGCATTTGATTTGAAGGAGAACGTTCATGTACGAAACAAAAAACATTCGAGAAAAAATAAAATTGATTATTATTATGTTGATTCCCATTTTAATCACACAGTTAAGTATGTTTTCCATGGTATTTTTCAATACAATCATGACTGGAAGATTTAACTCTTCTGATTTAGCCGGGGTTGCGATTGGGTCATCCATCTGGAATCCGATTTTTACAGGAATAAGTGCCATTTTACTTGCAGTCTCACCTATAGCTGCTCAAAAATTTGGTGAAAAGAAAAGTAATGAAGTATCAACAGTTGTTTCAAGTGGGATATATTTAAGCTTCATTATTGGATTCGTGGTTATTTTAGCAGGGGTTCTCTTTTTAAATCCATTGTTATCCATGATGAATTTGCAAGAAAGTGTACACAAGACAGCACATAATTACCTAGTTGGGTTGAGCTTTGGGATCATTCCGTTGTTCATATTTAATGTACTGCGATCATTTATTTATGCATTAGGGATTACAAGAGTAGTCATGTTTGTATTATTGGTATCTGTACCTATTAATCTATTCTTAAATTATGTATTAATATTTGGTGCTTTGGGCTTTCCTGCACTCGGAGGTGGGGGAGCCGGTTTAGCGACTTCCATTACGTATTGGGTTATAGTTGGGATAACAGCTTTTATCGTCATTACAAAAGAACCATTTTCTTCCTATAAAGTTTTTGCTGGACTTAGCGGTTTTACATTGAGAGAAAGCAAGGAGATTTTAAAAATAGGTATCCCGATGGGGTTATCAACTTTTTTTGAAACGAGTATGTTTGCCGCTGTAACGATTTTAATTAGTAAATTTTCTGTTACAACCGTTGCAGCTTATCAATCAGCGCTGAATATTGTTTCGTTCCTCTATATGATTCCAGTGAGCATTTCAATGGCGTTAACCGTTCTAGTGGGGTTTGAAGTAGGAGCAAAGCGCTTTAAGGATGCGAAAATTTATAGTTGGTTAGGGATCTCACTTTCAATGATCATTGCGCTTGTTACGGGGCTCTTTGTGATTGTCTTCCGCTTTAAAGTGGCTGGTCTTTATTCAACGGAAACGGCGGTCATCACATTAACAGCTCAATTCCTAATTTACGCTTTATTCTTCCAGGTGTCGGATGCTATTCAAGCAACAGCACAGGCTGCTCTAAGGGGATACAAGGATGTTAATATCGCATTCGTAATGACTTTGGTCGCCTATTGGCTCATTTGCTTACCTGCCGGCTGGGGGCTTGCGCACTTCACGGATTTAGGAGCTGCCGGTTACTGGCTTGGCTTGACATTTGGTTTACTTGCTGCAGGAGTCGGTTTATCAGCAAGACTCATCCACATCCAACGCACACGTTATGCGGAGGAAAAAATGGTTGGCTAAACTTAAAAGGAAGGGGACTCCCCCTTCCTTTTTTTGTTGCTTATTCTCCGATAAAGTTAACAAACTCGCTCCCAGTTAACTCTAGGTTTTTCGGAACTCTAATTAAAAGAAAATCATAATTAAGCGGCTTATCATCGTTGAACCTATTATCAAATTCATCCATAATGCCGCCACCTTTAAACTGCGAGATTACAAAGTCATTATGAAAGCTATATAGTCTAATCGAATAATCTAGTGGAGAAATGACTAGCATATTGTTATTTTCGATTGAAACGGTAGGCGATGGGATTTCCTCATAAAAATCATAACCATTGAAATTTGTATTTGCTACATAATAGATTACTTCAATGATGTTATCGTCAGTTTCGTTACGGTCAAAAACGGTCTGCATGTTTAAATTGTCCAATGGTTTAATATTAAGTTGGTCTTGATCGAATGGAATTTCCCACTTTTCTTTTTCCTTTATAGCTTCAAAATTTTCAATGTTCCCCTGTTGAATCGCTTGATTTATTTGTTCGTAGCTCAAATCCTGAGTTGTGTTTTCAGATGTTTTAAAACTAGGGATGCAATAATAAACAATCACAGAGACTGTTAAGATGATTAAATATGTTCCTAGTAAAATTTTTGTACCCTTTACACCTTTGAACTTTTTACCAAAGAATACAGAAACTAAAATAATCGCAAGGATGAACAAGATAATGATAGGAAGTATCAAAGTACCGATAACTGACATTATTTTCGAACCTCCAATCGATTGGTTGCAGCTATTACAATCCACGTCATAACTGCGACTGTAACAATGATTTTGAGTGTAAATACAAGGATAGATGATTCATGTGCAAAAAACGTAAACCCTGTAAATGTATCAAATGATCGTATTTCATAAATAGCCCAACCAATTACAAATGCAGGTATCGCAAATCCAAAAAGTTTGTTTATTTGCGTAAACATTCCGATGAGATAACCTAGTGTTGCAAACAAAAGCAGATATAATGTACCGACATAAATGCCAACAAGCATATCAGAAAATGGGAGGAAAAAATGGTTCGCTATAATCTTATTACTCCCATTGAAATACAAGATTACCCTTAAAAGAATTCCAGCAAAAGTTGAAGTGATACTGGCAATAAATGAATAGATTATCAACATTCCAATTGTTGAAAGGTGACTACTCATTCTGTTTGTTACAAATGAAAAATCGATATAATGATAGGGTTTTGTTGATAGAGTGATTGCCGTAATAACAGCCCAAAAGGCGGTAAAAACAAAAATAACACTTCCGGAGTAACTGGTTATCGAAACACTCCCACCAAGCCCCATCTGGCCAACTCCATTAAAAGAAAACAAAAGCGCAATCGCCTGGACAGTTGCGAGGCTTGTAAACGTACCATAATAAGCCCTCACTTTAAAAAATAGCTGTTTTTTTACAATATCAAGTATACTTGCATTAGTTAAATACATCATTTATACCCCCTTTATTCTTTGCGGTGAGATATACACAAAGGTCTTCAGTTGCAACCGGGGTAAGATCAATTCCGAGTTTCTTCGCTTCTAACCATGTTGCTTCTGGATAAGCATCCTTTACAACGGAATACGTGTAATCATTACCGAAGTCTTCTACATAAATGACCTCCATCTCTTTTGTGACTTTTTCAATGATGTTTGCTTTACCACGCAGTCCAACTGCAAACTCCTTCAAATCATCGATCGATTCATGAAGTGCAACATTACCGTTTCGTATGAGGAGAACATTTTCCAAAATACTATCAATTTCGTTTAGCAGGTGGCTTGAAAAGAGGATTGTTCTAGGGTGCGCAATGTAATCTTTCAATAATGCCTTGTAAAAATCCTTACGTATGGCGGCGTCCATTCCAGTTGTAGGTTCATCAAAGATTGTAATTGGGCAGCGGGATGAGAGACCGATGATCATATTAAATGTACTTTTCATACCTTTTGAAAGATGATGGTGAAGTTGCTTTGGATTAAAATCGAAATAATCGAATAGCCGTTTTGCCAACTCGCCGTCCCAATTAGGATAGAATTTTGCACTTGCGTCTATTAGTTCTGCTAGATTCAGCCAAGGAGGGAAGGCCATATTATCATCAATAAAAATAAGATTGGAAGAGATCTTTAAATTATTAAACGGGTCCTCCGAAAAAACACGAACCTCTCCTGAAGAAACTGGGTAAAAACCAGCGATAATCTTTAAAAGGGTTGTTTTTCCTGCTCCGTTTCTACCAATAACTCCCGTTATCGTATTTGGCTCAATTGTAAAAGTCAGATTATCTAATGCTTTAAACCCACTATAGAGTTTAGATACATTATGGAACTCAATTGCGTTCATCACGATTCCCCCTTTGTCTTTCTTTTTCAGCCTTAATCAAATTGACTAATTCTTCTTCATTAACCCCTAATCGTTCTGACTCCATTACAAGTTCGAAAATGAGATTTTTCATTGTTTGACTTTTCCTTTTCTCTAAAATAAATTGTTTGGCGTTCGGTGTTACAAACATGCCTAAGCCTCGCTTTTTATAAAGAATGTTTTCATCTGCAAGGAGATTCAGTCCCTTTGCAGCGGTTGCAGGATTAATATTGAACATTTCTGCAAGCTGATATTGAGAAAATACCTTGTGATCCTCTGGTATTGCTCCACTTAAGATTTCTGTTTCAATCCATTCTGAAATTTGTACATAGATTGGCTTCGTGCCATCCTGCTTAAACTTCATCTGAACACCTCCTTAGGTGAATATGTGCCATAGTGCATTAGTGGTATAATGTACTATACTACATACTATGTAAAATTTCCAGATTATTTACTATAATTTTTAAAAAATGACCATAATTAGGCTAGTAAAGGAAAAAGAAGTTAATTCATCCTTGAGAAAAACCTTAAAAATACGCCTCTAGTCTTAGATTCTTGTAATTTCTAGGTCCATAGTTCGAATACATATCTTATAGTATAGTTAACTTGAGGAAGTGCTGATTGATGAAGAGGAGAAGGATGAATTGTTGGCTGGGAATCCTCTTCATGGAGGAGATGAAGGGGAAAAAATTGAATTATTGTTGTGGAAATCATCTTGATAGAGGAGATGAATGGGAAAAATTGCGTTATTGTCGTGGAAATCCTCTTGGTAGAGGAGATGAATGGGAAAAATTGCGTTATTGTCGTGGAAATCCTCTTCATAGAGTTGATGAAGGGGAAAACGCTGGATAAATTGCGCGTGAATCCTCTTCATGGAGTGTATGAAGAGGAAAAGGCTGGATGAATTGCGTGTGAATCCTCTTCATGGAGTGTATGAAGAGGAAAACGCTGGATGAATTGGGTGTGAATCCTCTTCATGGAGTGTATGAAGAGGAAAAGGCTGGATGAATTGGGTGTGAATCCTCTTCATAGAGTTGATGAAGGGGAAAAGGCTGGATGAAATGCGTGGAAAACCTCTTCATGGAGTGTATGAAGAGGAAAAGGCTCGATAAATTACGTGTGAATCCTCTTCATGGAGTGTATAAAGGGGAGAACGCTGGATGAATTACGTGTGAATCCTCTTCATGGAGTGTATGAAGGGGAAAACGCTGGATAAATTGCGTGTGAATCCTCTTCATGGAGTGTATGAAGAGGAAAAGGCTGGATGAATTGCGCGTGAATCCTCTTCATGGAGTGTATGAAGAGGAAAAGGCTGGATGAATTGCGTGTGAACCCTCTTCATGGAGTGTATGAAGAGGAAAAGGCAGGATGAATTGCGTGTGAATCCTCTTCATGGAGTGTATGAAGAGGAAAAGGCTGGATAAATTACGTGTGAATCCTCTTCATGGAGTGTATGAAGAGGAAAAGGCTGGATGAATTGCGCGTGAACCCTCTTCATGGAGTGTATGAAGAGGAAAAGGCAGGATGAATTGCGTGTGAATCCTCTTCATGGAGTGTATG
>NZ_JBPFDQ010000052.1:7848-39128 GCF_059415045.1 Ferdinandcohnia sp. SAFN-114
TGCGTGTGAATCCTCTTCAACGAGGTGATGAAGGGGAAAAGGCTGGATGAAATGCGTGTGAATCCTCTTCATGGAGTGTATGAAGAGGAAAAGGCAGGATGAATTGCGTGTGAATCCTCTTCAACGAGGTGATGAAGGGGAAAAGGCTGGATGAAATGCGTGTGAATCCTCTTCATGGAGTTGATGAAGAGGAAAACGCTGGATAAATTGCGCGTGAATCCTCTTCATGGAGTGTGTGAAGAGGAAAAGGCTGGATGAATTGCATGGAAATCCTCTTCATAGAGTTGATGAAGGGGAAAAGGCTGGATGAAATGCGTGTGAATCCTCTTCATGGAGTTGATGAAGAGGAAAAGGCTGTATAAATTGCGTGTGAATCCTCTTCATGGAGTGTATGAAGAGGAAAAGGCTGGTTGAATTGCGTGTGAATCCTCTTCATGGAGTGTATGAAGAGGAAAAGGCTGGATGAATTGCATGGAAATCCTCTTCATAGAGTTGATGAAGAGGAAAACGCTGGATGAATTGAATGTGAATCCTCTTCATGGAGTGTATGAAGAGGAAAAGGCTGGATGAATTGCGTGTGAATCCTCATCATGGAGTGTATGAAGAGGAAAAGGCTGGATGAATTGCGCGTGAATCCTCATCATGGAGTGTATGAAGAGGAAAAGGCTGGATGAATTGCGCGTGAATCCTCTTCAACGAGGTGATGAAGACCCGAACAGAGCGCCAGCACCGTTGTAAGGTTCTTCATCAACCTAATGTAGACCCGGACTAAGCGCAAGCACCGTTGTAAAGTCCTTCATCAACCTAATGAAGACCAAAACTAAGCGCAAGCATCGTTGTAAAGTCCTTCATCGACCTAATGAAGACCAAAACTGAGCGCCAGCACCGTTGTAAAGTCCTACATCCACAAAGTTCGCAAAACTATAAGTTCACACCAGATTTTCCCTTGAAAATTTTTGAAACCAACGTTTGAGTTGGTTCGTATATAATAGTAAGACAGAATGTTAGGAGTCGATTGTATGAATCAATTGCTTGCTTTTATTGTTAAATCGTTCATTTCAGTGCCGACAATGGCTACTGTCTGGTTAGTAAGTATGTTTGCGTTTGACCAAACCTTCCTACTTTCGTCTGGGTATGCATTATTAGGTGGCGGGATTGCCTATTTTGGAACGTCTGTCATAATGAAACAAGCCTTTTTACGAAAACATCGGTTAACGAGGAAGGAATATCAATATATTGAGAGAAATTTAAAGGAAGCAAAGAAAAAACTTGCTAGACTAAATAAATCCCTTTTTACCGTTCGTCACATCCCGTCATTGAAACAAAGAGTAGATTTGCATCGTGTTACAAAGAAGATCTACCGGTTATCGAAGAGCGAACCGAGACGCTTCTATCTAGCGGAACGTTTTTATTTTTCACATTTGGATTCAGTTGTGGAATTAACAGAGAAGTATGCGTTTCTTTCTTCCCAACCGAAGAAAAATAGTGAGCTAGAGAGATCACTGCATGAAACACGAAGAGTACTCGAAGAATTGACGGAAACGATTGAAAAGGATTTACACAAAATGCTCTCGAATGATATAGATGATTTGCATTTCGAAATTGATGTAGCAAAAAATTCGAATAAACAAGCAAATGATTCTCATTTCATTGATCAAAATAGGAGGTAAATGAGTATGAGTGAACAGTTTTCTCCAAAGTACAAAGAACCTGCGAATTTAATGGATGAATTACTTGCAAATCCATTTGATGAGAAGAAAGAAGAACAGGAAAATCCAATTATCTTAACACAAGAAGAAGAGAAAAAACCTGTACGTCTAGTGGATGTGTTACCCGAAGAAAATAAGGAAAAAGCACTTCAGTTAGCGAAACAAATTGACCCAACCAATCATCAAACGATGATTTCATACGGAACACCTGCACAAAACAAGCTCCTTTCATTTTCAAATACAATGCTTGAGCATGTTCAAAAAAATGATGTGGGTGAAGTTGGAAAAATCATCTCAGACCTCATGCATCGTCTTGATGAGATGAAGCCTGAGGAGTTAAATCCTGAAAAACGTTCTGTAATTGCACGGATGTTTGGTAAGATTTCAAATTCCGTTCAAGAGGTATTATCAAAATACCAAAAAACAGGAGCACAAATTGACAGAATTAGTGTGAAGCTTGAAAGAAGTAAAAATGTCCTTTTATCAGACATTGCAATCCTTGAAAAGCTTTATGACAACAATAAGGACTATTTTGATGCGTTAAATGTCTACATTGCAGCTGGCGAATTAAAGCTTGAGGAAATGCATCAAAAGATTATCCCAGATTTAAAGAAACAAGCAGAAGCCTCTAATGACCAAATGAAGGTGCAAGAAGTAAATGACATGGTTCAATTTGCAGACCGCCTTGAAAAACGTGTACATGACCTGAAGTTAAGTAGGGAAATTACGATTCAAAGCGCACCACAAATCCGTTTGATCCAAAACACAAACCAAGCGCTTGTGGAAAAAATTCAATCTTCCATCATGACGGCAATTCCATTATGGAAAAACCAAGTCGCCATTGCGCTAACTTTAATTAGACAGCGTCATGCGGTAGAAGCACAAAAACAAGTTTCCAAAACGACGAATGAACTTTTATTGAAGAATGCAGAAATGCTAAAAAGCAATACTTTAGAAACAGCAAGAGAAAATGAGCGTGGTTTAGTCGATGTAGAAACATTGAAGAAAACGAAGGAAAACCTCATTTCTACATTAGAAGAAACATTACGTATTCAAGAGGAAGGTCGAAACAAACGTCGTCAAGCCGAGCTTGAGTTAGCTTCGATGGAAACTGAACTTCGCCAAAAACTATTAGATATCAAGACTGACTAATATATGAAAAGGATAGATACCAAATGTGGTATCTATCCTTTTTATTTTGTCTAGCCCTAGGCTCAAACGGCTCGAGATACAAGCATTCGAGCTTTACACTTTTTAATTTACAATCCAAATAATTGTGGTAAGAACAACGAGATTTGAGGGACAAATGCTACGAGTAATAGCACTAGAATAACAACCCCGAAATAAGGCAATAACGTTGGTACCACTTCTTCAATTTTAACTTTCGCGACACTACATCCAACAAATAGAGCACTTCCCACAGGCGGTGTCATATTTCCAATACATAATCCGAAGCAGATCAGCATTCCGAAATGAATCGGATCCATACCAAAGCTTTGCGCGACAGGTAAAAAGATTGGAGTGAAAATTAGTACAGCCGGTGTGATATCCATAAAGGTACCAACTAGTAATAAGATAAAAATGATAATGAGAATAATCCCGTATTGATTATCGGTGATCGATAAAAGGGCACTACTTATTGCCTCCGGTAATTTCATATACGACATTACAAGTGAAAATAGAGCAGAAGCCGTAATCAAGAAGAGGATCATTCCAGTAATTTCGATCGTTTCGATAAAAATGGCTGGCAAATCCTTCAGCTTAAAGTTTTTATAAATAATCGAAAGAATGACTGAATATATAACTGCGACAGCTGCACCTTCAGTAGCTGTGAAAATACCAGCAACAATTCCTCCAATAACAATAACAATTAACAATAAACTTGGGATTGCACTAACGATAATATAGAAAGTATCTTTTGCACTAGGTAATTTCGAAACAGGGTAGTTTTCTTTTTTCGCCATAAAATAGGCAACAACCATTACCGCTAAGCCCCATAAGATTCCCGGTATATATCCGGCCATAAATAATGCAGCAACAGAAGTACCTCCACTCACCAATGAGTACACAATCAGTACTGAGCTTGGCGGTATGATTAGTCCTGTAGGTGCAGAAGCAATATTAACTGCTGCTGAATACGTTAGTTTATAACCTTGGTTCGTTTGCATAGGAGTCATGATCCGTCCCATCGCTGCAGCAGAGGCAACACTTGAGCCAGATATTGAACCAAACAGCATATTCCCAACAGCATTCGTATGTGCCAATGATCCTGGGAGTTTTCCAACCAAGACCTTCGCAAAATTCACTAATCGGAAAGCAATTCCACCATTATTCATGATAATTCCTGATAGAACAAATAAAGGAATCGCCAACATTGTAAAATTATCAATTCCCGTTACCATTCTTTGAGCGGATGTTAAAATAGCTACATCAAACGGCAATACGAACAGAAAGGTAAAAACAGAGCTTAAGATGATTGCAATCGCAATCGGTGCCCCAAACAATAAGAGAAAGAAAAAGGTGACAAATAGGATGATTCCAGCAATAGTTTCCATTATAGAATCACCTCTCTTTTTCGTTCCTTATAAGACGTCAAACTGTGAATTTGATAGATAATAATGCAAATCCCACTAACAAGTATAGCAGAATAAACAACTCCCATAGAAAGACCAGTTGCTGCTGCCGTTTGAGCAGAAGTAAGCATTACAATTCGTATTCCACCGTAAACCATTAAAATTGCAGCAGTTAAAAGAACAATAACATCAGTAATAAATTCAATTTGAAGCTGCACCTTTGGGCTAAACTTTTCTCTAATAAAAAGGATCCCAATATGCTTTTTTGCACCGAATACATAGGCAGCTGACATGAGTCCAAACCAAATTAACATATATCTAATTAATTCCTCTGTTCCTGGAGAGGAGATGTTAAACACATACCGTGATAGCACTTGCCAGGTTGACATCACAACCATAGAAACAAGTAATAAACTTGAGAAGACAATCAATACTTTGTCGAGAACTTGTTTAACCTTATTCATTAGACGAATTCCCCTTTATTAATTGGTAAATATCTTTTGTTTTTTCATCTTTTGCATAAGCCTCGTGGAGTGGCTGAACGGCATTTATAAAGGAGGTTTTGTCAACCTCAATGAAATGTACGCCCATTTTGTTTTTAGCGGTTTCAGTTTGTTCTTTAATCGTTTTTCCCCAAACGGTTTCGTGATAAAGGGTAGATTCCTTGGCTGCCTCCTGAATAATAGCTTTTTCATCGTCTGTTAAATTGTTGAATCGTTTTGCATTTATGATGAGCATATCTGGTACGATTTGGTGGCCAGTATACATATAATATTTAGCAACCTCACCGTGGTTATTACCCACTAGAGCGGTTTCATTATTCTCAGCAGCATCAATAACTCCTGATTGTAGAGCCGTGTAAACTTCTCCATACGCCATCGGAGTAGGGAGTCCACCAAATGCCTCAATCATATTTACACTCGTTTGACTTGGTTGAACCCTTGTTTTTAATCCTGCTACATCCTCTACAGTGTGTACTTCACGATCCTTCGTATATAAGTTACGAGAACCTGCGTTGTAGTAGGTTAATGCAATAATACCAATATCCTCAGTTTTGTAATAAAGCTGATCGGTAATCGTTTTATCATTCATTTTTTTCTCGAACTCTTCGTAATCCTCAAAGACATATGGCAAACTGAAGATGGAGTAATCGGATTCAAATCCTTCTAAGGCGCTTGCACTCACTTTTGCGACATCTACAGCACCTGATTGCGTTAGTTCAAGTACTTCACGTTCACTTCCTAGTTGCCCATTTGGATAGATTTCCACCTGGATTTTATTATTTGATTTTTCTTCAACTAATCTGCCAAATTCGACAAGTGATAGATGAACGGGGTGATCTAAAGTTTGGTTGTGGGCAAGCTTTATTTCTTTAACACCAGCATCATTGTTACACCCCACAAGTAATAAAGCGGTTACGAAAACAAATAGAAATTGGGCTATCATTCTCATGCTGCTACCTCCTAAGATAATAATAAGCGGTTCCATTTTTGTTATTTTGTGTTTGATTATAAAACTTATCCTAAAAATGGAATAAACGATAATTGATTTGTTTAGAAAACAAACAAATTAGAACTTTTAAAAGAGTACCATAAGTACCCTTTTAAAATCAATCATTAAAATGTTTTTATTTTTGCATCTTCGACAAATTCTGCATTTTTACTGAATTGGCTCAACAAGAGTCCTAATGCTGTTCCTACGAGGGCCGGAACGATCCATTCTAAGCCAACAGATGCTAATGGCAGCCTATTTTTTAAATCTTGAATTGGTCCAAGGTCAAGACCGAATGCATTTAATCCACTGATGAGTGCGAACACGCCTGTAAATAACATCGCGGTGCCATATACGGCTTTCGTATTTTTAAAATAACGACTAAAGAAGGTTAATACGACTAACACAATTAATAGTGGGTAAGTCATTACTAGGAACGGAACAGAGACTTTTAAAATCTGTGCTAATCCTAAATTTGATAGAGTAAAACCAACTAATGTTACAAGTAGTACAACAGATTTATAGCTTGCCTTTGGAAGTAAATTTGAAAAATACTGGCCACATGCAGTTGTTAATCCAACAACGGTTGTGAAACAAGCTAATGTGAAAATTAAGCCGAGCAGTACAGTTCCACTTTGTCCAAATAAAAGAGTCGCTGCAGTAGATAAGATATCTGTACCATCATCGAATGTTCCTTGGCTAGCCATTTTTGCACCAATTAATCCAATTCCAACATAAATTGCAGAAAGGAGGATACCTGCAATGACCCCAGCTTTAAATGTATATTTTGTTAGCTGCGACCGATTTTCAATGCCCTTTTTTTGAATCGAGTTTAAGATAACAATTCCGAATGCTAATGAAGCAAGAGCGTCCATCGTATTATATCCTTCTAGGAAACCAGTAAAGAATGCTCCAGTTTGGTAACCTTCTGTAGGACTTAGGAAAGGTGTTTCGATTTTAAATAATCCAACAATAATTAAAGTTATAATTGCAATTAATAAGGTTGGAGCAATTAGGCGCCCCATATATTTCTCCATTTTACTAGGATTTAAGCTGATAAAATACACAAGACCAAAGAAAAGAAACGAGAAAAGCAATAAGATTAGGGCTGTATTTGTTGTTTCAGGTAAAAATGGTGAGATACCCATTTCAAACGCAACGTTAGCATTTCTTGGAATTGCAAGAAAAGGTCCAATACAAAGGTAGACTGCAACCATGAAGGCTGTGCTAAAAACAGGATGTACACGATCACCCATTGCCTGCGCGCCACCTTTTACTAGTGAAACTGCAAAGATAACTAGAACTGGTAAACCTACTCCCGTTACAATAAAGCCAAGCATACCCATCCAAAAATTAGTACCTGCACCAGCACCTAAAAAAGGTGGGAAAATCAGATTACCAGCACCAAAAAACATCGAAAATAACATAAACCCAACAAACAAAATATCCAACCTCTTCACCAAAAACATCTCCTTGAAAATTATTCTAAAATAGGGACAGAGGGACAGGTCCCCTGTCCCAGAAAAAACAAAAAACCTCGCCCCTAAAAATAGGGACGAGGTTAACTCGCGATACCACCCTGATTCCGCAATCTTAAAGTAAATAGACTACGACACTCACTAACGTACAATCATACGTGTTCCTTCGTAACGGCGGACTACCCGTCAAAGCTTACTTGTTTCAGCTTTGCATCTCAGAGATGATTTTCGGATGGCTCTGAACATCGACTTTCAGCAACTGTCGACTCTCTGGGGAACAGGATTCCAATCGTACTCTTTCTCTTCATCGATTTTTAATATATTGGTATATTATCAGAAGAGGGGATAGAAGGTCAACAAGTTTTTTGACAGTTTTTATTATTGAATGTTTTTTTGGGACGGAGGGACAGGTCCCTCATTCCTGTAAAAAATTGGTGGGACAAGGTACCTGTCCCCATGACCCACTAGAGTAGTTCACTTTCGATGCCTTGTTTGCAGGCAAGGACGTTTTGGATGATTTGTGAGATAAATTCATCGGTGATTCGGTATTTTGGGACACTGACGCTAAAGGCACCATGGTTTTTTCCATCAACTGTAATACTTGCCCCGACACAAAAGATATCTGCCTCATGTTCTTCATTATCAAAGGAGTATCCTCTTTTACGAATTTCATTGATTTCCTTCATAAAGTCTTCTTTCGATGTAATCGTATTTTGGGTTTTCTTTTCTAAGGTATGGTTGTTTAAATAATGTTCTATTAGATGGTCGGGTTGGTCCGCTAAGATTGATTTTCCCATTGCCGAACAATAGAGTGGGATTGCTTTACCGACACGTGAGTATAAAGAGACCGGGTTGAAACTCTCTAGTTTTGTAATATAGACGATGCTAGAACGGTCAAGGATACCGAGGTGCACAGTCTCGGTTGTTTGGTTTCTAAGTTTTTCTAAATAAGGTTGGGCGATATCTTTGATTTCATTTGAATTTAATGCCCTGTTGGCGTATTTGATGATGGCCATCCCAAGACGGAATTTTTTCGTTTCTTCGTCCTTTTGTACATATCCAATTAATTGGAGTGTATCTAAGATTTTTAAGGCGGTCGAACTTGTTAATTCAGTTTCTTTTGCTATTTGTTGGAGACTTTGTGGTTTATCGACAGAAGACAGGTATTTAAGTATATTATCGGCTTTTAACAACACGGTACCATATGGTTGCTTCTTTTCAGCTGTCAAGGTAATCACTCACTTTTTAAAGATTGTTCAAAAATTGCGGTGAATATGAGGAATCGAATTTCTGCAATCATTGCTCCGGGTCAACATCATGAACAACTATGTTATGCGGTTCTTGTCTCTTAGTTTATACACGAAGTCAATACATCAGCGCAATGCTGAAAGGGGGGGAACTCAAACAGATTCCCTGCTCCAGTACTCGGGCTCGCCACCTCGAAATTTCGACGCACAGGACGTGCTAGTGTCGACAATGCCACAGGAAGTGGTGTCTTAGTCGACGTGATCCTCTTCATCCTCCTTTTTGAATCTCAATTATTGTTAAATTTCTAAAAACATTCAATCTATTGGTTGAAATCCCTTTCACTATTATATATAATTGCTTTGTAAGTTTCCATATAATAAAACAAATTTCCAAATAGGAAATAGTCTAAGAGATTTTGGAGGCAACTATGAAAAAAATAAATGTACTCTCAAAAATCGCAGATTGCGGCGTGGTCGCAGTTGTACGAGCAGACACAAAAGAAGAAGCGGTTAAAATCTCAAAAAGCTGTGTAGAGGGTGGGATCATCGGAATCGAGGTGACATTCACAGTTGACGGTGCTGATGAGGTTATTAAAGAACTAGCTTCCATCTACAAAAATAGTGAAGTTGTGATTGGTGCTGGAACAGTACTTGATGCAACAACTGCACGAATTGCAATCTTAGCAGGAGCAGAATTCGTTGTAAGCCCAAGTTTCGATGAAGAAACTGCTAAACTATGTAACTTGTATCAAATTCCGTATATGCCAGGTTGTATGACCATTACTGAAATGAAGCGTGCACTTGAATCCGGTGCTGACATTATTAAACTCTTTCCAGGAAATGCTTTTGGTCCGGATTTTGTGAAAGCGGTTAAGGCTCCATTACCACAGGTGAATATCATGCCTACAGGTGGCGTTAGCCTAGATAACATTGATCAATGGATTAAAAATGGATGTGTGGCTGTCGGTGTAGGTGGGAATTTGGTTGCCCCTGCAAAAACAGGTGATTACGCAAAAATAACAGAATACGCAGCGCAGTATGTTGCGAAAGTTAGAGAAGCAAGAGGGGAATAAACTATGAAAAAGAAGATTGTTACATTTGGTGAACCCTTGCTTCGCTTATCAACTAACTTAGGTGAACGTCTTTTCCAAGCCGATCAGTTGACAATGCATTATGGTGGGGCGGAAGCAAATGTAAGTGCGTCCCTTTCACGTTTTGGCTATGATGTCTATTTTGTTGGTAAAGTACCAAACAATCCACTTGGTCAAGCATATGAGCGACATTTACATTCATTTGGTGTTCATACCGATTACCTTTTAAAAGGTGGAGAACGCCTAGGTACATATTACTTGGAAACTGGAGTAGGCGAACGAAGTGCACAAGTCACGTATGACCGAAAAGCTTCTAGCTTTGCACAGCTTTCAACGGATGAAATAAATTTTGAAGAAATTTTAAAAGATGCAGACCTTTTCCATGTATCTGGTATCACACCAGCCCTTTCGCCAGACTTACAGGAACTAACTTTACGGGGATTAAAAACTGCAAAAGAATTAGGAGTCACAACAAGCTTTGATTTTAATTACCGTGCGAAGTTATGGAGTCTTGAGGAAGCTTCACGTGGAATCCAACCATTTTTACCATATGTAGATATATGTTCTTGTGGAGAATTGGATGCGCTTAACTTATTAGGCATTGAAGAAGCAGACCCAAGTTTGGATCATTCTGAAAAACTATCATTTTATTATAAAAAGATAACTGAAAAGTATCCAAATATAAAATACTTATTTTCTACTTTTAGAGAAGTACTTTCTGCTTCACATAATACATTACAAGGGAATTTCTTTAATAACGGGGAGTTGTACCAATCAAGGGTGCATAACATCGACCAAATTGTAGACCGAGTTGGAGGCGGAGATGCCTTTGCTTCGGGTGTAATATTTGGAATTCTAGAAGGAAATGACCCACAGCAAATTGTCAATTTTGGAACTGCAGCTTCAGCACTGAAGCACACTGTACATGGAGATTGTAATGTCTTTTCGGAAGAGG
The DNA here is from genome assembly GCF_059415045.1 of Ferdinandcohnia sp. SAFN-114. Classification (NCBI taxonomy): domain Bacteria; kingdom Bacillati; phylum Bacillota; class Bacilli; order Caryophanales; family Bacillaceae; genus Ferdinandcohnia; species Ferdinandcohnia sp. SAFN-114. The sequence goes on from NZ_JBPFDQ010000052.1 coordinate 18,393, forward strand.
ATATCACAGCATTTGCTGAAAATGCGTCAGGAAAAATTGTCCGATAAGATATTCAAATATATAAATATTACTTTTAGGAGGAATATGAAATGGAAACAAAAATGGAAACACGTTATGCAAATCATCCGGAGGAAATCAAAAGATTTAATACAGATGAGTTAAGAAAACAATTTTTGGTGGAAACCATTTTCGAGCCTGGACAAGTAAAGTTAACATATACACATAATGACCGAATGATCTTTGGTGGAGTTACTCCTACTGACAAAGAATTAACAATAACGCTTAATAAAGAGCTTGGAGTAGAGTATTTCTTAGAGCGCCGTGAACTAGGAATTATTAACATCGGTGGCGAGGGAATGGTTATTCTTGATGGTGAAGAATACAACATGGTTCGTCAAGATGGATTATACGTAGGCAAAGGAACGAAGGAAGTGTTATTCACTTCTAAGGATCCTAACAATCCAGCGAAGTTTTATATCAATTCAGCACCAGCACACCACAAGTATCCAACTGTAAAAATCGATATTAATGAAATTAAACCATTCGAAACAGGCGAGCCTGGAACACTGAACGAACGTAAAATCTATCAATATGTACATCCAAATGTATGTGAAAGTAACCAACTTCAAATGGGTCTAACCATGCTTGCTCCAGGAAGCGTTTGGAACACAATGCCATGTCATACACATGAGCGTAGAATGGAAGTTTACCTATACTTTGATATGGAACCGGAAACTCGTGTATTCCACTTCATGGGTCAACCAAATGAAACAAGACATCTTGTAATGAAAAACGAACAGTGTGCAATTTCACCAAGCTGGTCTATTCATACTGGAACTGCAACAAGCAACTATACATTCATCTGGGGTATGTGTGGAGAAAACATCACGTACACTGACATGGATGTTGTAGCAATGGAAGACTTACGATAAGGAATTGGAGGACTTTTAAAATGACAACACAATTGTCTGATTTCTCACTAGACTTTTTCTCATTGACAGGAAAGGTTGCAATCGTAACTGGTGGTGCTACTGGACTAGGTCAAGGCTTTGCAGTTGCATTAGCAAAAGCTGGAGCAGACCTGTTCATTACTACACATGGCACTAGCTGGGACGAAACGAGAGAATTAATTGAAAAAGAAGGTCGTCGTGTCGAATTTTTCCAAACGGATTTATCCAAACGTGAAAATGCAAAAGCAGTAGTTGCGGAATGTGTAAAAGCATTTGGAAAAGTTGATATTTTAGTAAACAATGCTGGTACAATTCGTCGTTCTCCAATCCTTGAATATAAAGAAGAGGACTGGGATGCTGTTATTGATCTGAACTTAAACTCTCTATACTTCTTGAGTCAAGAAGCTGCAAAAGTAATGGTAGAGCAAAAGAGCGGAAAAATCATTAACGTCGCTTCAATGCTTTCATACCAAGGTGGAAAATTTGTTCCTCCTTATACAGCAAGTAAACACGCTGTTCATGGACTTACAAAGTCATTTGCAAATGAACTTGCTGAATACGGAATTCAAACAAATGCCATTGCACCTGGATATGTAGCAACTAACAACACGACACAAATCCGTGCAGATGAGAAACGGAATGCAGAAATCTTATCACGTATTCCTGCAGCACGCTGGGCAACTCCTGCTGACCTAATGGGAACAGTCGTCTTCCTAGCAAGCAATGCATCTAATTACGTAAACGGCCACACACTAGCAGTTGACGGTGGCTGGCTAGCACGATAAAAAACAAACCTAAGCTGAATCGCAATCACGCGATTCAGCTTTTTTTGTGGTGCTGGGTCAGGGGGACAGGTCCCTCGTCCCAAATGGGATTTTTTTGAATTTTTTCTTGATTAACGTAACAGTGTTATGTTACACTGTTTTTGTAGAAAGGAGCCGTTTAGAAATGAGTGAAGAATTATTATCGAAGAAGGAATTACTTGAAGTAACGGGCATTTCTTATGGGCAGCTCTATAGATGGAAGCGGAAAGATTTAATACCTGAAGACTGGTTTATCCGAAAATCAACCTTTACAGGACAAGAAACCTTTTTTCCGAAAGAAAGGATCCTTGAGCGTATTGATAAGATTCAAAAAATGAAGGAAAACCTATCTCTCGATGAATTAGCAGAAATGTTCTCCCCAAGTGTTGGCGAATTAAACCTCAGTAAAAAGGAATTGGTCAATAGAGGTCTCGCTTCTGAAACAACAATTAATCTATACCTAGAACACAGTAAGGAAAGTCCTGAACAGTTTCATTTTGAAGGAATATTAGTCGTTTACATCGTTGAAAAGCTTCTGCAATCTGGTGACATTAGTCTTGATGAAGCAAAAATGGTGATCCAAGTTTCAAACGATTACTTTGCAAAAGAAAAGCAAAGCTATGGTGAATTAATTATCGCTCGTAAACTCGGTGTTTCAACATGTTTAATTGTACCAAGTACTACAAATTTGGTTATTGAACAAGGAACGAAGCTAATTGTGAATCTGGCATATGCAGATGAAATCGAAGAACTACGAACAAAATTACTATAGACGGAGGTTAAAGTATGGTAAACATTGAAAATAAAGGGAATTTAGTGATTAACGGTATGGGTTCATCTGGCGGTGGCACTTTTAAAAAAGTATTAATTAACGGAAAAGGTACTGTACATGGTGATGTGGATTGTTATGATTTTTCGATAAATGGTACTGGCAGAGTGGTTGGGAACGTTAAAGGGGAACACGGGAAAATCAATGGAAGTGGAGACATTGAAGGATCCATTGACTTTGATCGTTTTACAATAGATGGTACTGGTGGCATACGTGGTAATGTAAAAGTGAATAAAATTGCAATATCCGGCAAAGGTAGAATCGGTGGCAGCTTAAAAGGGGAAGAAATAAAAATTAGAGGAAATGCAACAATAGGAGAGGATTGTGAGGCTGAAGAATTCAAGGGAGAAGGTGGTTTCAAAATCGGAGGATTATTAAATGCAGATGTAATCGACATCTCGATTGCTGGTGAATGCAGCGCAAAAGAAATTGGTGGTCAAAGCATCAAGGTTAAGAAAGGCATTTTTCGCTTCCTAAATAATCTGTTTAAATCGGTTTACCCAGTATCCTTGAATACAGAAATAATCGAGGCAGATGAAATTGAAATTGAATATACAAAGGCAAAAATGGTTAGAGGGAAAAATATCAACATCGGCCCCGACTGCGAAATTGACGTTGTTGAATACACAGGAACATTCACACAAGACCCATCTGCAAAAATAAAAGAAGTCATAAAGATTTGATAGAACAATGTTATGTTTGGGGCGAAAGCCATGCCAATCTCCCCAAACATAACATTGGTAAATATGGAAATCCTTTAAAAGATAGTCCTCAAAGAACTAATCCACCCAAACACAATTTTCCTAACCAAGTTGTTTTTGCACTTTACCCAAAAGATAGTTAGAATAAACAATAGTCAAATAAAGTGAACTTGATAAGGAAGGTACATAAAAATGTCAAAATGGTCTCAATTAGAAGAAATGAAACCTGTTATACAGAAAAACTGGGATAAGTCAGGTTTTGAAACACCAACAGCCATACAAGAAAAAGCCATCCCTGCAATAGTAGAGGGGAAAGATGTGATATGCGAATCCCCGACCGGAACCGGAAAAACACTTTCATACTTGCTTCCAGCGATACAAAAGCTCGACGAAACAAAGAACGGAATCCAAATTGTCGTACTTGCTCCATCACGGGAGCTTGTCATGCAGATATCGGATGAAGTAAAAAAGTGGACGCAAGGCACAAATATCGTAAGCGCGTCTTTCATTGGCGGTGCAAACATTAAAAAGCAGGTTGAGAAAATAAAGGAACGCCCGCAGATAGTGATAGGAACGACAGGCCGTATTATGGAACTCATCAAAATGAAAAAAATGAAAATGCATGAGGTTACGACGGTAATTGTCGATGAAGCAGACCAACTCGTTTCAAATGAACATCTTTCTAATATCCAAAGTATTATCAAATCAACTTTACGGGATCGACAAATTCTCTTTTTCTCAGCAACTATTTCCGAGCAAACGGAAAAAACTGCGAAGTCCTTGATGAACAATGCTGAAATCATTCGAGTTCAGCAAACAATTAATCAGGAAAACACCACCCACATTTATTTTCTTTGTGAGCAGCGGGATAAAATAGATGTGTTACGAAAAATTATGTACACAGAGCCAGACAAGGCCATTGCTTTTATAAAAAGTCTTGATAAAGTAGAGGAAATTGAAGCGAAGTTAACGTATAACCATATTGATGTCGCCGTTCTTGCCGGAGAAGCAAAAAAACAAGAACGACAGCAATCGTTGAAAAACTTCCGGGCAGGAAAAATTCCTCTATTATTAACAACAGACGTTGCGGCAAGAGGGCTTGATATTCAAGATGTCACCTATGTCATTCATTTTGACTTTCCGAAAACAAACAGTCAATATGTCCACCGTTCGGGACGTACCGGACGAATGGGGAAAAAGGGTGTTGTCATTTCGATCGTAAATGCTCGTGAAGAAAGCTTCTTGAAAAAAATGGGACACGAGCTAGGAATTTCATTCACCAAGAAGGACTTTTACAAGGGAGAAATTGTAGACGCGCAAGAAAAGAAAACCTCTGCTCCCCAAAAAAGAAAACCAATTTCAAACAAGAAAACGAAACGATAATCGGACGAACAGCACCAGTTCGTCCTTTTTTAAATTGGTAAAAAAGAAAAAGTACTTTTATAATAAAGATGATAACGTTTACGGAGATGGGGGAATTTACATGTCAAATACCATAAAAATTGGAGTAGTCGGATCCGGTAGCATAGCCAATACACATATTAAAAGCATTCAAGAAGTAAACAGTGCTGAACTTGTTGCCATATACTCGCGCAATAAAGAAACGGTTCAAAAACTAGCAGATACATACAATTTAAAGGCCTACACAGACTACCAGGAATTCTTAACAAATGCAGGAATTGATATGGTTGTCATCGTTACACCGAGTGGTACTCATGCTCAATTAGGAATTGATGCTGCAAAAGCAGGAAAGCATGTCGTTGTAGAAAAACCAATTGATACTACAATAGAAAAAACGAATCAACTCATTGAAGCATGTAAAGAAGCAAATGTTACACTAAGTTGTATTTTTCAACATCGTTTTGATGAAGCCGTTTTAGATGTTAAAAAAGTCTTAAACGAAGGCGAGTTTGGTCAATTAAATTTTGGAGCTGCTCGTACAACCATCTATCGTTCACAGGAATACTATGATAGTGGTGCATGGCGTGGGACGTGGGAATTAGATGGTGGTGGCGCATTAATCAATCAGTCAATCCATTATATTGACCTCCTTCTTTACATAATGGGTCCAGTTGATGAGGTTTATGCCTATACAGCTACACGTGCTCATGAGCGCATTGAAGTTGAAGACATCGGTGTAGCAACGGTTAAATTTAAATCAGGTGCACTTGGGCTAATTGAAGGGAATACGACTGCCTATCCTGGTTTTTCAACAACACTTGATATTTTCGGCACAGACGGAAGTGTTATCATTGAGAATGACCATGTTAAAGAGTGGAAATTCAAGAGTGGTTTGGAATACGAGAACAAACAAAACAATATAGAAAATGACGTGTCATCCAATATTGTAAAAACAAACAAATCTTTTGTTAAACAATACACAGATATTGTACAAGCGATATTAGAAAATCGTAAACCATTAGTAACCGGCGAAGAGGCCAAAAGATCACTTGAATTGATAATGGCTATTTACCAATCAGCAAGAGAAGGAAGACCTGTAAAACTATAATCTTTTATAGATTAAAGACTAAGAATGCCTCTTCCTGTGGCTACGTCTTTGTGACCCATATCGTATGATCAAAGTGTCTCATTTTCTGAGGCACTTTATATTTTAATTTTATAATTTTGAATATTCAATAAAATACTTGAAAACCAGTTGGCTTTATCATAAGATGAAGTTGTTTGAAGGTCTACAAAATGTAAGCGTTGTCAACAACTGTGGGCCGAGAAAATAATTAATAGAGGGGGAACATTTCGATGAGGAAAAAATGGTTAGCATTTCTGTCCATTTCCTTCGTACTTGCAGGAGTATTAGCTGCTTGTAGTGGCGGAGGAACAGATAAGGAGCAGACTAGTGCTCCGGGGAACAATGGCAGCGATGAAAAAGAGAAAGATCCGATTGTGTTTCGTTTAGCAGACAATCAACCAGATGATTACCCAACAGTCGTTGGAGATAAGGAGTTTGCGAAACTAGTAGAAGAAAAAACAGGTGGCAGAATTAAAGTTGAAGTATATTCAGGTGGACAGCTGGGTGATGAAAAAAGCGTAATTGAGCAGGTTCAATTAGGAACAATTGATTTTGCACGTGTAAATGCAAGTCCACTTGCTGAGTTCTCTAAAGATTTAGGTGTTCTATCTATGCCTTATTTATTTAGGGGTGCTGATCATATGTGGAATGTCCTTAATGGAGAAATTGGTGAGGAGCTTCTAGTTGGGATGGAAGAAGCAAATATGAGAGGACTAGTATTCTACGATTCTGGTAGCCGTAATTTTTATAACTCTAAACATCCAGTCGAAAAGCCAGAAGATTTAAAAGGACTCAAGATTCGTGTTCAACAATCAGCCCTTGTAGTAGATATGGTTGAAGCATTAGGTGCATCAGCAACACCAATGGCTTATGAAGAAGTATATTCAGCTCTTCAAACAGGCGTTATTGATGGTGCGGAGAATAACTATCCAAGCTACTACTCAGTAAATCACTATGAAGTTGCAAAATACTTTACATTGGATGGACATTCCCGTGTACCAGAGATTCTTATGATTTCAAAGAAAGTATGGGGTGAGTTAAGCGCAGAAGACCAAAAAGCATTGAAAGAAGCTGCGATGGAATCTCAAAAGGTTCAAATCGATTCTTGGGCTGCTTTGGTTGAAAAAGCGAGAGAAAAGGTTGAAGCAGCAGGAAATGAGGTTACTGAAATTACAGATACTGCACCTTGGCGTGAAGCGGTACAGCCTGTCTATGATAAGCATGGTGGAGCATACAAAGAATGGATTGATAGAATTGAAGCGGTAGAATAATCAACAAACAGCCCTACCTCAGGTTGATTCTAACCAAAGGTAGGGTTGTTTGTTTAGGCTCTTTTCTATATGTTTGTTGTTTTTAGATATAATGTGTAAACCTAGTAGATTGGAGCGTAAGGTGGCGACTCCTCGAAAATGTATTCACATTTTCTTCGTGCGTGGGTTATTTCAAAGAAGCAAATTCAATGTCCAGCGGGAAAAGCGTGAGACTTGAGACCCCGCAGGAGAGGCAGCGACCTGTCCAGTTGCAGCGGATAGAAACTCGAGAAATTTCAACTCCTCCTTCAGAGGCAAAATACGCCTCTTTGTCGGAGTCTCCGACGCACAGGATGTGCTAGTGCCGACAATGCCACAGGACGTGGCGTTGTTGACGGCCAATTTTCTCGTTTCTGTGCAAGCCGCCTCCACATTTCGTTGAGGAGGCTCAATCCACGCCCGCGGAAAGCGTCCACCTGAAGCGGAAATCATTGGTAAAAACAACAAAGTTTGCGAAAACAGCCTTTGTTTATAACAAACATAACGCCATGATTGTACCGACACCACTAAACAGAAAGGCAAATCCTAAATTCCAAAGAGATACCTTATATGAATTGACATGCAATAAATCACCCGTAATCGAAACAGACACATTAAAAGGACCGGCAATCGTAGTCGAAAGCGCAGAAGTAATCATGACTAAACTCAAACTTAACGGATTAACCATCTCCAAAACAGGATCAACAATTGCAATAAGAATAGTCAATGTCACTAGCGGATGAAACCCAGTTAAAGCAAGCCCAAGAAATAACACTTGTATGAACAGAAACAAGAATACTGGATACTGGCTTAAATGTGTAAAAGGCTCCTGTAAATAATCGATAAAGCCCGAATCACCTAAATTTCCTGTGAAAAAACCAACCCCTAAAAAGAGGACCAAATTATCTTTTAAACTAATCGTGCGCCTTTTCCATAACGGAATAGCAAATGTTATATATGACTTCAAGCGTTTAATCGAAATGGCCCAAAAAAATGAGAAGGGGACAATTACAATTGCAATCGTTTGTAGAAACCCCATATCCAAAATGCGATTCACACTCAATATCGCAACCATAAACAAGGCAAGGTAGAAGACAAGTGATATGACCTTTCGTTTCATTTGTCTTTTTGCGGCCTCACCCTCAATCTCCTGACCTTCTTCTGTAAGTTCATATTTTTTAAAGGACAAATAGCCTATCAACCAATTTAATAGAATTAAAATAAATGTAAAAAGTAATAACCATGGTATGACCGTTAAGTATGGAAGATGAGTCGATTCGACAGTTAAAATAACTAACAACTCCATGGGCGAAATGATAATACTAAAAACATATCCCCTTAGCATTGCACGTGAAATAAATTTATTTCGAAGATTTTCTGCCATATGAGAAATATTTTTCTGGATAACTGCCTTAACGAGTGGAAGGGTTGCAAGGTTAAGAAAACCTCCCAATAAAAAGGTAACCATTGATGTTCGACCAAATAACTGCCCCATATTTTGAATACGGACTTTTAAAAGTTTACTAACTTGCTGATCGTATCGTCCCACGATAATTATCGAGTTGATAAAAGGCAGAACATAAAAGATAGCTAATAAGGGAACCATGGATGTAGCATACAATGGTAACTCTGTAATTTCCCTACCTTCAAGGAAAAATACTAGAATACCAATCCCTACAAAAAGAATACTAATAACCCTGAATAATAGAGAAGATCCTTTAATAGAAAAAAGCCACGCAAGAATGGATAGCATTCCCATTCCTGTCGTAACCCATAAAGAATCAACTATTAAACTTAAAAAATAAAACAAAAACAATAGACTATATAGAACAATCATGATTTTCTCCTTGTTGTAAAAATAAACAATGGCTAGACAATCATCCTAGCCATCTCATAGTAGTATTCCAGCCTGAGCACACGAGACCCGTTCATTTATTCTCGGGTTTAATTGTTTAAGAATAGGTGTTGTATCCTTCGTTTTTATTTGAGTTATTAGAGTTTCAACCATATTACAAGCAATTTCATCCACGGGGACCCCGATACTCGTTAATGGAATTTCCAGATTTCCCATTTGTGAGATATTATCGTAACTCATAACGGAAATATCCTTTGGGATAATTAAGTTCGCCTCACGAAGTGCGCGAACAATTCCTGCGCTAATATCATAACTTGAACCAATAATTGCAGTAGGTCTATTAGGAGAGTTCAACAAACGCTTAGTTGCTAAATATCCATCATACCAATTAAGTCCTGCCGTGTTTACTAAATTTTCATTTGTAATCGGGAGATTTAGGCTATTCATTGCTTTTTTTATGCCGTAGTATTTTTCTAATTGTCGATCATCGATAGGTGAGAAATCGCCAAGATAAGCGATGTTTCTATGCCCAAGATTATATAAATATTCAACAGACATTTTCATGGCCCTTTGATAGCTGACATCAATCACAGTATGTTTTTTGTTTCTTCCAACACCGTAAGTCACTATTGGAATTGAAACCGTATCTAAAATACTATGGTTATGTTCATCAAACACAAGAACCCCATCTACTTGATACCGTTTGAACAACTCAAGCGAATCCTCAATACAATCAATTGATAATATCATAGAATAGGAGTTTGATTTAATTTCCTCATTGATTCTAGTAACCAATGTAGACGGAGCAATCCGTTCTAGAGTCGGCCAAATCAATCCAATTACTTTTGTTTGTTTAGAAACAAGGCTTTGTGCAGCAAAATTAGGTTTATATCCTAACTCCTTGGCAATTTTCATAATCTTTGTCTTTGTATCCGGTTTAACTAGTGGGCTATCGTTCAACGCTTTTGAAACAGTAGAGTAACTAACACCAGCTACCCGTGCAATATCCTTAATCGTAATATTCATAGAAGTCACCTATAGATTATTTTTTTATTTTAATATGTTGTTCATGTAAAATTCATTTAACAACATTATTATTTTTTTAACAAATTTATAGCTTATTTATCTAATATTTTCACAGGTTTCCACTATATTGTCAACGTTTACAAAACTGTATATTTAGAATTCGACAAAAAAAGACTTGAAAACTACAATAATTTAATTTATGATGTAGTAGAAATAACAACGTTGTTATTTTGCTGAAGTCTATAACACAAATGAAAGCGATTGCCAGTTGCTTTCGATTTTTTTTCATAACATATGAAAGCGTTTCATATGGGAAGTTAAGTATTATAGACTTTGAAACCAAAAATAAAACACACCAGAGGGGGAAGCTTTTTATGAAGAAAAAAGGCTTAGCAGTTCTATCTATGTCCTTTATGCTTGCAGGCTTATTAGCAGCTTGTGGCGGAGGAGATGATTCAGCTACTAAAACTAGTGGCGGTGGAGATGGCGATGCAAAAGATCCTATCGTTTTAAAATTAGCAGACAACCAACCTGAGGATTATCCAACAGTTGTAGGGGATAAAGAGTTTGCGAAATTAGTAGAAGAGAAAACTAATGGACAAGTTAAAGTTGAAGTGTACGCGGGTGGCCAGCTTGGAGACGAGAAGAGCGTTATCGAGCAAGTTCAATTAGGTACAATCGACTTTGCACGTGTTAATGCAAGTCCACTTGCTGAATTCTCTAAAGATTTAGGTGTTCTTTCAATGCCTTACCTATTTAGAGATGCAGACCATATGTGGAGTGTATTAAATGGTGAAATCGGTGAGGATTTATTAGCTGGTATGGAAGAAGCGAATATGAGAGGTCTAGTATTCTATGATTCTGGTAGCCGTAACTTCTATAACTCAAAACACCCAGTTGAAAAGCCAGAAGATTTAAAGGGTCTTAAGATTCGTGTTCAACAATCTGCTCTAGTAGTAGACATGGTAGAATCACTTGGTGCATCTGCAACTCCAATGGCGTACGAAGAGGTATATTCTGGTCTTCAAACAGGTGTTATCGATGGTGCTGAAAACAACTATCCAAGTTACTATTCAGTAAATCACTATGAAGTTGCAAAATACTTTACTTTAGATGCTCACTCACGCGTTCCTGAAATTTTAATGATTTCTTCTAAGGTATGGAACGATTTAAGTGAAGAACATCAAAAAGCAATCAAAGAAGCTGCAATGGAATCACAAGAAGCTCAAAAAACTGCTTGGGCAGATCTAGAAAATGAAGCAAAAGAAAAAGTAGAAGCTGCAGGTAATGAAGTAGTTGAAATTACAGATACTACTCCATGGCGTGAAGCTGTACAACCTGTTTATGACAAACATGGTGGCGCATACAAAGAAAATATTGAAAAAATCGAAGCGGTAGAATAATTATCTATCAAGCTTTTGGTGGCAAATTCTCCCTTAAGATGATGGTCTTGAGGGAGGGGTGCCCCTCATATAGTTTAGTATGACTTCATTTGTTGAAAGCAAAGAATATAAATTTTCTAACACGGAAAATGATGTGTTTGGGTTAGTTAAAAAGGTAATGAAAAGCTTCGTTAGTTTTTTAACGAATACAGAAAGTATTATGCAACTACTGCTTTGCTTTCATCTGAGGCTCGACAATCATCGGGTTTGCTTTAAGGAGGCTAGTTAAATGGAACGGTTTAAAAAAATCAAAAGTATGTTTGATAACGGGATTGACAATATAAATGTTATTTTCATAGCATTAATGACCGTTATTGTTGCTGCAACAGTTTTTACAAGATATTTTTTCAGCTATACTCCCCGTTGGTCCTCGGAGGTGTCAATGCTACTACTAGTGTGGGTAAGTTTCATCGGAATCGCTGTTGGTTTCAGAGATAAACTCCATATTGGTGTAGGTGCATTAGTTGCGTTATTTCCAAAAAAGGTCCAAACATTATGTGATATTATCGCAAAAATTTTAGTAATTATTGTTGCCATTATATTTATTGTTTACGGAATTAGGTTTACAACATTGATGGGCGAATCCACAATGGCAGGAACTGGGTTACCGCAAAGTGTTTTATACGCAGCAATCCCTGTTTCAGGAATTTTAATGCTAATTTACGGCATCGAGCTATTGTTTAAAAAGGGTATGCACCAAGAATGGGATGAACAGATAGAGGAGTGAGTTATAAATGGAAGTATTAGTATTATTAGGAAGCTTTGTTCTTCTACTACTTATACGCGTTCCTGTTGCACTAAGTTTAATAGTGTCATCATTTTTAACAGGAATTTATATGGATATAGATTTAGCAGCATTAGTACAACGTATGGTAGGCGGACTTAATTCATTCTCACTCCTTGCGATTCCTTTCTTTATTTTAGCAGGAGAAATAATGAATGAAGGCGGTATTTCTAGACGCTTAATTAACTTAGCTAACGTTATGATTGGTAAGGTTCGTGGTGGACTAGCCATGGTTAACGTATTGGCAAGTACATTCTTCGGCGGAATTTCAGGGTCTGCAGTTGCAGACGTATCTTCAATCGGATCTGTTTTAATTCCAATGATGAAAAAGGCAAAATATGATTCAGATTATGCTGTAAACGTAACAATTTCCAGTGCAGCACAAGGGGTTATGATCCCACCAAGTCATAACATGATTATTTATTCTACTGCTGCAGGTGGAGTTTCTGTAGGCGCTTTATTTATGGGTGGAATTGTACCAGGTATCTTATTAGGATTAATTCTAATGGTTGTAACATATATTATTGCGGTAAAACGTAACTATCCAAAAGGTGAACCTGTTAAAAGAGAAGAGATTCCAAAAATTATTCGCGAAGGTTTATTAGGTCTTTTAACGGCTGTTATCATCATCGGTGGTATTGTAAGTGGTATCTTCACAGCTACTGAGTCAGCTGCGATTGGTGTAGTATATGCATTTATTATTACATTCTTCGTTTATCGTGATATTCCGCTTTCAAGAATGCGTATTATCTTAGTAAGAACATCTAAAACATTAGCAATGGTACTATTCTTAATCGCTTCATCATCAGCGTTTGGATGGCTTTTAGCATTATTAAAAGTTCCAGCAATGGTTACAGAGGGACTTCTTGCATTCTCGCCTAATGACATTGTAACATTATTGCTTATCAACTTAATTTTACTAGTTCTTGGTATGTTTATGGACATGGCTCCACTTATCTTAATTGCGACTCCTATTTTATTACCTGTTGCTACTGCAGCTGGCATGGATCCAGTACAGTTTGGTGTAGTGCTCATTTTAAACCTAGCAATTGGCTTAATTACACCACCAGTAGGAACCTGTCTCTTTGTAGGTTGTGCAATTGGACAAATACCAATAGAGAAAACACTCAAGGGAATGGCACCATTCTATTTAGCGATGATTGTAACCTTACTTTTAGTTACATTCGTTCCACAGTTTTCACTATTCTTACCAGATCTACTAATAGAATAAAAAAATGGGGTGTCTTTTTAGATACCCCTTTGCCGTTGGAACTTTAATATTAAGGTAAAAACGCAAAGGCATTAATTGATTATCTCCCCACTATTGGGTTACTATAAGTAAGTAAAATTTAAAAAAGCAGGTGGACAAAAATGAAAAAATTTATGGATGAAACATTCTTGTTGTCAAACGACACTGCGGTAGCTTTGTACAATAACTTTGCAAAGGACATGCCAATCATTGATTATCACTGCCACTTAAGCCCACAAGAAATTTATGAAAACAAAACTTTCAAAAATATTACCGAAGCATGGCTATATGGCGACCACTATAAGTGGAGAGCAATGAGAGCAAATGGTATTGAAGAAGAGTACGTAACAGGAAATGCTTCTGATTATGATAAATTTGTTGCTTGGGCAAAAACAGTTCCAATGACAATTGGAAACCCATTGTTCAACTGGACTCATTTAGAACTTCAACGTTTCTTTGATGTACATGAAATCTTAAACGAAAAATCTGCTCCTGCTATTTGGGAAAATGTAAATAGCAAGTTAACCGGAGAAGGATTCGGTGCAAGAGACCTCATTAAAAAATCAAATGTAGAAGTCGTTTGTACGACTGACGATCCAACAGACTCATTAGAATATCACAAGCTTATTGCTGAAGATTCAAGCTTTGATGTAAAAGTATTACCAAGCTTCCGACCAGACAAAGGTTTAGAAATCAACCAAGACACTTTTGTTAGTTGGGTGAAAAAACTAAGTGAAGTATCTGGTGTTGGGATTTCAAATTATGATGATTTCTTAACTGCGCTAGAGAACAGAATTGAATTCTTCCATTCACTTGGTGGCCGAGTATCTGACCATGCTATTAACACAATGATGTATGAGCATACAACAAAAGAAGAAGCTGCAGCGTCATTTGAAAAAGCAATCAAAGGTGAAAAAGTTTCAATTGAGGATGAAATTAAGTATAAATCCTACACACTCGTTTTCTTAGGGAAAGAATATGCAAAACGCGACTGGGCGATGCAATTACATATTCATGCGTTACGTAACAACAACACAAGAATGTTTGGAAAATTAGGAGCAGACACTGGTTATGATAGCATCAATGATGGTGAACTAGCACGTCCATTAAACCAATTACTAGATGCACTAGATACAGAAGATGCTCTACCAAAAACCATTCTTTACTCTTTAAATCCAAACGATAACTACATCCTTGGTACAACAATTGGTAACTTCCAAGGCGGAGGAAAACCAGGTAAAATGCAATTCGGAACTGCTTGGTGGTTCAATGATCAAAAAGAAGGAATGCTCGAGCAAATGAAAGCATTAGCGAACCTTGGCTTATTCAGCCGTTTCATCGGTATGCTTACTGACTCTAGAAGCTTCCTATCTTACACTAGACACGAGTATTTCCGTCGTTTAGTGTGTAACTTAATTGGAGAATGGGTTGAAGACGGAGAAGTTCCAAACGACATGGATTTACTAGGAGATGTCGTAAAAGGAATCTGCTACCAAAACGCAAAAGACTACTTTGAGTTTTAAAAAACACGAATGGATAGCTCGCCAATTGGCGGGCTATTTTTATCGCCTAATGTTATACTAGCGATAGTCTATTTTTGCAGGAAAGGGTAGGGAATTATGGAAAAAAAACTTCCTCCAAATCATGAGCATATCGACAGCGAGATGATCAAGCTCGAGGTAAACCTCGATAATATGTCTGGTGAATGGTTAGGCTATGTCATGGATTTATTATTTGATGCTGGAGCAAATGACGTTTATTATACTCCTATTTATATGAAGAAAAACAGACCAGCTGTCCTTCTACAGCTTCTTTGCGCCAAAGGCAAATTAGACAAAATGAAAGCTATTTTGTTTTCGGAAACAACGACGCTTGGATTACGGTATTACCCACTATCCGTTCATCGACTTGAACGAACTTTTACGGAAGTTATCACAAAATGGGGCAAAATTACCGTGAAAGAAGGGGTTTTCGAAGGGGAATCCGTTCAAAAGTCTCCAGAATATGAAGATTGCCGCCGGATTGCAGAAGAAAATGGCATTCCATTGAAAAAAGTATATGAAGAGGTTTGGAAAGAGATCAATCAACGGTAAAATCTCTTGGTTTATGGCTGATAGCAAACTGTTTATGGCTGTTAATTAGATTTTATGGCTGTTAATTTGTTTTTTTGGCCGTTAGCCCATCGCTTATGGCTGATAGCTCAATTTACGAAAAAATAACGATATCCAACAAATAAAAACCCACTGAAGCCAGTGGGTTACATATCATTTAATTCCATCTGAATATATTTCTTAGTATTTGGTCCATATATCCCATCGTCTTTTAAAGCAGCATACATCGATTGAAATCTTCTAACTGCATCTTCCGTTAATGGACCATAACTGCCATCAATCATTTTAGGATCAAAGTTAATATGCTTTAAAGCACGTTGGATCATACGAACTTCTTCACCTTTGTCACCACGTTTCCAAACTCCATTAGGGAGTGGAAACTCGTCGTCGGTAGAATTGTTCTGTTTAATGACTTCTTCAAGCTTTCTTAATGTGGCTGGCCCAACTAGCCCATCCACAGCTAGCCCATATCGTTTTTGGAAGCGCATGACTGCATTTTCGGTTGCAGGGCCGAAGCTTCCATCAGCACCATATGGAGACATTGAATAACCAGCTTTAATTAAGTCTTCTTGAATTTCCTTTACGAATGGACCTGTATTTCCTCTTCGAATTGGCAACCGCGTTGATACTCCTGCAACGACAGGCTTCGGATTGCTAGTAGGTACACCCTTAAAATCACGATTAAATGACTCTTGTACATCATGAATAAATTCTTCCCAAGAAACGCCATGTGGGCGCAATGCATTTTGTGGATCTGATCTTCTAGAAGGGTCTAATGTGCTATGTGCCACAATATGTTTTTTTGGATCTAAATTAAATTTGTCACACAAATAAGCATGGTACCACACATATCGATTATATGCCTCTTGGAAATTAATTTTCCCTCCATGGCAAAGCTCTACACCAATTGCTGCGTCATTTGCATTATCACCAAAACGCTGATTGTCAGCCGTAATATTGTAACGAACATGCCATGCTTTTTCGTTGAGGGGGATTATTTCTAAAACGTATTTATCATCAATGAAAGTGTGTGCAGAAGCACTTGGCTGTGAACGGTCAAAATAATTTCGATTTCCATAAGCAGTAGACCCAGGATTCCCTGTATCATGACTTACGATAAATCTCACCTTTGAAATCTTTTGCCCGGATCGTGAATTTCCCAAACGAATATAATCTCTTGTAATTGAATACTCCATTTCATTCACCTCCATGAATTGTGAGTATTGGCAATCGATTTATTTTATGCGCTACGAGTTTGTACTGTGCTAAAAATATGTATAAGAGGGAAAAGGGGGACTGTATTTAGCAAAAAAAAACCGAAGGACGTTTTCCTTCGGTTATGGACACATTACCTATTTCTTTTTTCGTTTTTTCGCTCTCGCATCTGCTGCATTTGAGCGTGCTTGCGCTTCTAAATCGTCTTGGTCAGCAAGTTCACGTGAGAACTCGACATCACGACCATCTGATTTCATGTTTTGTGGAACTTGTGGTAAGTTCCCTTTGTTTTTATCTCGTGATTTTTGTCCTCTTGATCTGCCCATTCTCAACACCATCCTAGATAATAGTGGAGAGGTTACAAACGCAACCTGCTCAATTATAGGATGACCTTGAAAACTTACTTCATAAGTGGAAGATACTGAACATTATTCAACTTAAGGTTTCCGTATAAAAACAATGTCTGTATATATGAAGGCTAAAAGAACTAGATAAAATTAGCCTGCCTGAATAATGTTCGCCTCCGGCGGATGCCACAGATTTTTCGATGGAAGATTTTCGAGCAAGTTTGAAAAAAATCTGTGATCAGATACGCCAAGGCGTATTTGATTATGTTAATGTCTAGCCTGCTTTTTGGTATACCCACCGGCTTGGTCAGCCATTTTAAAATCCCTAGAATATGAAACCTCTTGCATGCTGCTTAAAGTGCTTTTTGACTTATTGTCACGCTTTTTTTCTTTTGCCATCAAAGATTCCTCGCTTTCTAAGTAATATAGTATTAGTTTATCCATTCCAAAAAAATCCAAACAAAAAACCCGTTGAAAATAACGGGTTTAAGCTTCTCTTAAATGTTCTTCTTCAGTACTCTGTCCTACACGTAAGGTATGCAATGTATATAAATCTTTGGAAACCTCAAAAAGGTTAAAAATATCACCATCAGCATTGATTTGGTCAAGTAATGACTTTCTCGTTTCATTGGCGAATGACACAAAAGGTAGCTTTTGAACAGCTTTTGTTGAGCGATGGTTTACTTTCTTAACTCTCATAAAGATTGTTTCAATACCAAGCTCAAAAAAGAGTTCTGCAAAAAATGCATCCTTTGCTGCTTGATTGTAGCCTTTTCCATGGAATGGTTTGCCAAGCCAAGTACCAAGGAAACCTGCATTGTCTTCAATGTCATATAAATTAATCGTTCCGATCGGAGAGCCCCACTCGTCTAAAATAGTACGTGAAATCAATTCACCACGCTCTTCTGCTTCAATCGTTTGCTTTGTTACAAATAAAAACTCTTCATAGGAATAAGCCTTTTGACGCACAAATGGGAAGACATCTGGGTGCACCAGTAATTCATAAAGCGCGAGACAATCCTGAAGTTCACGTTTTTTTAGCATCAGTTTCCCCTCCAGATGAGGACAGACCAGACCTGTGGCAGGATCCACCCTCGAAATTTTTTGTATTGATAAAAAATTTCGGGGTGGGAATCGAACCCACTAGAACCAGTGAAACTGGTGGCGCACCATTTGCCTTCCCTAAAGTTAGCCAACTTGAATTAGCCAATTTTAAGTTTGTATTTTATTGTTGTGTAATACTTTTTTTACTTCACTCTAGGTATCATACTCGAAACTTTTGTAAAAATAAATAGGTTTTTTGTGAAAATTTTGTATCAAATTTTTGGTAATTTCGACGGTTTTGTAAAGACCTTGCTGAATCATGTCGAATCAACCTTTTAAAATTTGACTCAATGCCTGTTCTACTGTTTTAAAAGTAAAAGAGAACCCATGCTCTTCAAGTTTTGTTGGTAACACTTTTTGTCCCTTTAATACCAAGATGCTCATCTCACCGAGTAAAACCTCTAAGACAAACCCGGGTACTGGAAGCCAATGTGGTCGATGTATAACAGCTCCGATGGTTTGACCAAAGTGTTTCATTTGCATGGGTTGTGGTGCAGTGAAATTAACTGATCCGTGGACGGATGTATGGTGTAAAAGAAAATCAATTCCTTTTACAACATCATCAATATGAATCCATGATAACCACTGTTTTCCAGAGCCGATCGTGCCTCCGATGAATAAATGATAAGGTAATACCATTCGTGTAAGAGCACCACCGTCCTCACCAAGAACAACGCCAAACCGTAAGAAACAAGTTCGGACACCTAGGTCAGTTGCTTTCTTTGCTTCGTCTTCCCAAGCAATAACAGTCTTTGCTAGAAAATCACTGCCATCTTGCGTAGAATCTTCTGTAAAAGTGTCGGTCTCTGAAGTCCCATAAATTCCAATTGCACTTGCATTCAACAAGACTTCCGGCTTTTTAGGCAAGGAAGAGAGTATACGAAGAACTTCCTTTGTTGCCGTTATCCGACTTTCTGTTATTCTTTTTTTACGAATCTCTGTCCATCTACCACTATTCAACGATTCACCAGCGAGATTAATCATAGCATCTAGACCTTGTAGTTGGTTTTCTGGGGAACTTGTTGCTGTTAGCCATTCAACATAATGAAGGTTAGGGTGGTGACTTGTATAGGTAGTATTTCTCGTTAAAATATATACTTCATGATTTTGATCCAAAAGAAAATCGGTAAGCTTTTTTCCGACAAAGCCAGTTCCACCAGCAATCGCAATCTTCATTAGTTTCTTCCTTTCCATGCCTTTTCCTACATAATTCAATAAGTTTTCCATTTATCCTCTAAATTTCTGTGCTACTATAAAGGGGAGGTGTAATTGATATGGCCATTATAGCGAAAATCACAACTCAAAAGAAAAATACAGAGCGATTTAATATTTTTCTTGATCACGGGAAGGGCGAAGAATATGCTTTTAGTGTTGATCAGGATATTCTTATTTCTTTTCAGCTAAAAAAAGGGATGGAGCTTGATGAGTTAGACATTTCGGAAATACAGTTTGAGGATGAAGTGAAAAAAGCCTTTAATTTGGCATTGAATTTTTTATCCTATAGAATGCGTTCGACGAAGGAAGTCATTGATTACCTTAAGAAAAAAGAAGTCGATGAACCAATTATTCCAGACGTGATTCATAAACTTGCTGAATATAAATACATTAATGATGAGGAATTTGCGAGAGCGTATGTCCAAACACAAATTAATACAACCACAAAGGGCCCTGAGGTAATTAAACAAGAACTATTTGAAAAAGGAATTGAACAGGACATTTTATTGAAAAGTCTTGCCCTTTTTACGATGGACGAGCAAGTCGAAAAAGCCAAAAAGTTAATTTCAAAAACGATCCCAAAAAACAATAAAGCTTCAGAGCGTCAAACAAAACAAAAAATCGAGCAAACCCTTCAAAGAAAAGGTTATTCGTGGGACGTCATTCAAATCGCCATGGAAGAAGCGTCGATTGAGAAGGACACAGATGAAGAGTGGGGAGCCCTCGAGCATCATGGAATGAAGGCTCATAGAAAATTTGATAAATTAGATGGATGGGAATACGAACAAAAAATGAAACAAGCCCTTTTTCGCAAAGGCTTTGACTTAGATATGATTGAAAAATTCATCACTCACATAAAGGATGGAGAGAACTAACATGCAAGAAAAACGATACAGCCAAATGACAGAATTTGAATTAAGGCAGGAAATTGCTGGCTTAAAGGAACAAGCCCGAAAAGCAGAACAGCTTGGCATTGTAAATGAACTTGCTGTGCTCGAACGAAAAGCTTCTATGGCAAAAGCATATCTCCTTAATCCAGCGGATTACAAACCTGGAGAAACATATGAAATAGATGGCGATCCTGGCAGTTATTTTAAAATCGACTACATCAACGGTGTGTTTGCTTGGGGACATCGAATGAGCCAAGAGGGCAAGGAAGAAGCATTACCGATTTCATTGCTTATTAAAGAATAATAAAAACCAGAGAGAAACGTAAACTGTACCCTGTGTAGTAGACACATTAAAAAAAGTCTGCTGCACAGGGTCTTTTTATGTACAATAGATTAAAA
>NZ_JBPFDQ010000053.1:0-38843 GCF_059415045.1 Ferdinandcohnia sp. SAFN-114
TGAAATTCAAGTATATAAAAATACCTGTAGGTTGAACACTCTTTTTTTCGAGTGTCCTTCCTACAGGTACCATTCTATACAAGGTCCCTTTTCTTTATTTTTTGTTTAGCTCCAGGTGCCATCAGTTCTCTGTCATAAGTCAATCGCTTCGGAAGGTCGGAGTTTTCTTATGATTGTCGCGTAAATCAGCGCGTCTTGAACTTTTCTACTTTAAACGAGGTATTATACATATGAATTTATATCAACATTTTCGAAAAGAAGAGCATGCGTTTATCGATCAGGTGTTGGAATGGCAACAGACTGTCCTGAATCAGTATAGTCTTAGGTTAACCGACTTTCTTGATCCACGTGAACAAGAAATCGTGAAACAAGTTGTAGGAAACGGTGGAGATGTCCTTGTTCATTTTTTTGGTGGAAAAGAAGGACTTGAACGTAAACGAGCATTATTGTATCCATCTTACTTTGAACCTACTGTAACAGATTTCAATCTATCCTATTTTGAGGTGAAATATCCTGTAAAATTTGTTTCTGTTGACCACCGAAAGGTTCTTGGTTCCTTAATGTCTCTCGGTTTAAAACGTTCCAAATTTGGTGATATCTTAACACAGGACGAGCGTATTCAAATTGTTGTTGCTGGGGAGGTTGCTGATTTTGTACGAAGGAATTTAACATCCGTTGGTAAGGCAACGATCTCATTATCAGAGATTGCAGCTGCAGATCTGGTATTCGTACATGATGAATGGACTGAGCAAACTGTCACTGTATCCTCCTTACGATTAGACGTTATATTGTCATCTATATTAAATTTGTCAAGACAAAAAGTGCAAGTCTTAATTGAAAATGGACTTGTAAAAGTGAATTGGAAAAAAATCGAACAAACTTCCTTTGAATGTAAGGAAAGAGATGTGCTTTCTGTTCGTGGTTACGGAAGAAGTAGACTTCATTCAATTGAAGGGAAAACGAAGAGAGAAAAATGGAGAATAATTGTGGGAAGACAAAAATAATTGTAAATAATGCAGGAATTTCTTCTTTTTTGTCGAATTGTAAAGTATCATTTATTTAGAGAATGTTTGAAAAACAATCGCATTTATTAATTTTTGGAGGTGGCATTCGTGCCTTTAACGCCATTAGATATTCATAATAAGGAATTTAACAAAGGCTTTCGCGGCTATGATGAGGACGAGGTAAATGAGTTTCTTGATCAAGTTATTAAAGATTATGAAATGGTTATTCGTGAGAAAAAAGAACTTGAGTCAAAACTTTCAGAGCTGAACGAAAAACTAGGTCATTTTACAAATATCGAAGAAACATTAAATAAATCAATCTTGATAGCGCAAGAAACAGCTGAAGAAGTAAAACGTAATGCTTCAAAAGAAGCAAAGCTTATCATCAAGGAAGCAGAGAAAAATGCAGATCGTATTATTAATGAATCGTTAGCTAAATCTAGAAAGATATCAATCGAAATTGAAGATTTGAAGAAACAGTCAAAAGTATTCAGAAACAGATTTAAAATGTTAGTGGAAGCTCAGTTAGACATGCTTAATAATGATGATTGGGATCATCTAATGGAATACAATGTAGAGCCTGTTTTTGCAGAATCAGAAGAAAACTAGTCTCGACACTTGACTCTTTTGTTTAATACGCATATAATTTTAAAACAACTAATTACTTTAATATACTAGCAGCTTTGAAAGGGACAGTAGTTCTTGTCAAACTTATAAAAAATGTTGTTTCAAAAAGGAGGATGGAAAGGACCGAGAAGTTCGAGGCGGCGCAGTTTTGAGTAGCGGAGCGTATGTAGTGAATACGTGAGCAACGGAAAAACAAGCCAACGAAGAAATTCGATGTGTCATTTCCACCGGACTTATTGAACATCCTCTAAAAGCGAGTCAGGGATGGTGGAAGCCTGATATAAGTGATAAGAATGAAAATCACCCTGGAGTTCGGTGCTGAACACATAAATTGATTCAAAAGAGAGTGTCTTTTGAACATTTCTAAGTAAGCATTTCGCGTATCATTCACGTTACGAATGTCGAGTGGACGAATGGAATTTCGTCTATAAGGGTGGTACCGCGAGAGGCCTTCTCGTCCCTTTTTGGGATGAGAAGGCCTTTTTCTATTCTGATTAAGGGTATCACAAATCATCCATACTGTAACAAGCTGCAAATAATTAGGAACTATTATTAGGAGGAAATGGTAATGGAGTATAAAGACACGTTATTAATGCCGAAAACAGATTTCCCAATGCGTGGAAACCTTCCAAATCGCGAACCACAGATTCAAGAACAATGGGAAGAAATGAATATTTATCAAAAGGTTCAGGAACGTACGAAAGGTCGTCCATTATTCGTTCTTCATGATGGGCCTCCATATGCGAATGGTGACATTCATATGGGGCATGCATTAAACAAAATCATTAAGGATATGATTGTTCGTTTCAAATCAATGAACGGCTATTGTGCCCCATATGTACCAGGATGGGATACTCACGGACTTCCAATTGAAACAGCTCTTACAAAAAATAAAAAGGTTAATCGGAAGGCAATGAGCGTTGCTGAATTCCGTAAACTTTGTGAAGAATATGCTTACGAGCAAATCAATAACCAACGCGAACAATTTAAACGTCTAGGGGTTCGTGGTGACTGGGAAAACCCATATATCACATTAAAACCAGAATACGAAGCTCAGCAAATCAAAGTATTTGGTGAAATGGCAAAAAAAGGCTATATCTATAAAGGACTTAAGCCCGTTTATTGGTCTCCTTCGTCTGAATCAGCACTGGCAGAAGCTGAAATTGAATACCAGGATAAGCGGTCACCATCTATCTATGTAGCGTTCCCAGTGAAGGATGGTAAAGGTGTCTTAGAAGGTGACGAAAAAATCATCATCTGGACAACAACACCATGGACAATTCCAGCAAACCTAGGAATTAGTGTACATCCTGATCTAGAGTACTCTGTTGTTAGTGTTGACAACAACAAATACGTGGTTGCTTCTGCACTATTAGAAGCAGTAACTAAAGAAATCGGTTGGGAAAATGTATCTGTTTTGAAAACATTTAAAGGTCGTGAATTAGAAAATGTTGTAGCCAGCCATCCAATTTATGGTCGCGATTCCCTTGTAATGCTTGGTGAACATGTTACAACTGATGCAGGTACTGGTTGTGTACATACAGCACCTGGACACGGGGAAGATGACTTCATCGTTGGACAAAAATATGGCATCGGTGTTCTTTGCCCTGTTGATGAAAAAGGCTACATGACAGCTGAGGCAGAAGAGTTTGAAGGTTTATTCTATGATGAGGCTAACAAACCAATCACTGAAAAATTAAATGAAGTTGGTGCGCTTCTAAAGCTTTCCTTCATCACTCACTCTTATCCACATGACTGGCGTACGAAAAAACCAACCATCTTTAGAGCGACAGCTCAGTGGTTTGCATCTATTAAAGATTTTAGAAACGAACTAATGGAAGCTGTTAAAGAAACCAAATGGGTTCCAGCATGGGGTGAAACAAGACTTTATAACATGGTTCGAGATAGAGGAGATTGGTGTATTTCACGTCAGCGAGCTTGGGGAGTGCCAATTCCAGTATTCTATGGTGAAAATGGGGAACCAATTATCACAGACGAAACCATTAATCATGTCTCTGACCTATTTAGAGAATATGGTTCAAATGTTTGGTTTGAACGTGAACCTAAAGACTTATTGCCAGACGGATTTACACATGATTCAAGTCCACATGGTATTTTCACGAAGGAAAATGACATTATGGATGTATGGTTTGACTCTGGTTCATCCCATCAGGCAGTCTTATTGGAAAGAGAAGATCTACAACGTCCGGCAGATCTTTATTTAGAAGGTTCTGACCAATATCGTGGTTGGTTTAACTCATCATTATCAACGGCTGTAGCTGTAACGGGTAAAGCGCCGTATAAAGGTGTACTAAGCCATGGTTTTGCTCTCGATGGTGATGGCCGTAAAATGAGTAAGTCATTAGGAAATGTTGTTGTTCCAGAAAAGGTTATGAAACAACTAGGTGCTGATATTTTACGTCTTTGGGTCGCCTCAGTTGACTATCAGGCAGATGTTCGTGTATCCGATGCTATTTTAAAACAAGTGGCTGAGGTTTACAGAAAGATTAGAAATACATTCCGTTTCTTACTTGGTAATTTAAGTGACTTCAATCCTGAAACAGATGCAATTCCTGTGAATGAATTGCGTGAAGTAGATCGCTATATCCTTGTTAAACTAAACAAGCTAATTGATAAGGTAAAAACATCTTATGAAAATTATGAATTTGCAGGTGTCTACCATTCCGTTCATAATTTCTGTACAATTGAGTTAAGTTCATTCTACTTAGACTTTGCGAAGGATATTTTATATATTGAAGCAGCAGATCAACATGATCGCCGTTCAATCCAAACAGTCTTATATGACGCTTTATTAAGCTTAACTAAGCTTGTAACACCGATTCTTCCACATACCGCAGATGAAGTATGGAAACATATCGATTCTGTTAAAGAGGAAAGTGTTCAATTAGTTGATATGCCAAATTCAGTTAAAATTCCAAATGCAGAAGCTTTGGAAGCAAAATGGGATTCATTCATGGAACTTCGTGATGATGTATTAAAAGCTTTAGAAAAGGCGAGAAATGAGAAAGTTATTGGGAAATCATTAGCAGCTAGCGTTACTTTATATCCAAACAACGAAACAAAAGCTCTCCTAGATTCAGTTGAAGAGAACTTAAAGCAGTTGTTTATTGTGTCAGGATTTGAAATTGGTGGATCATATGAAGATGCTCCAGAAAATGCTCAAGTTTTTGATCAAGTAAAAATAGTTGTTGCTGTAGCAGAAGGTGAAACCTGTGATCGTTGTTGGGTAGTAACTCCAACAGTTGGTGAAGACCCAGATCACCCAACGATCTGCTCACGCTGTGCATCTGTTGTAAAAGACAATTACCAAAACTAAATTAGGAAAAACGCCATGAAATCATATGTTCATGGCGTTTTTTTTGCGTAAATTTGGTGTCTTGAAATATTTCATTAATAGAACTGTAAACCAACAATTTGCCTGTCTGCCGTCAAAAATAAATGAGAAAAACGTAGTATGTAATTAGAAACAGTAAAAAACGTCATTTTTATCCTACAGGAAAAACTTGTTGGCTTTAACGGAAACCATTATGGATAATACTATTTCTACTACCTTATAAAGATGTTCTTAAGCATTAATCAAAAGCATGATAAGGAGGCGTTCCAATGAACGATCAGTATGCAGAGATTAAAGCGGAATTGGAATTAACAAAGAAAGAACTCATATCCAGGTTAATGAAGTCAGCACAATATGAGCTAAGTCAAGAACTACTTTTTCAGAATGAACAATCTGAGAAAGAAAAGATTGTAATGAATCATATAAAAGAAGACTTAAGCGATGTCGAAAGAGCTTTAAATAAAATTAATTCCGGCACATTTGGAATTTGCGAAGAGACTGGTGCTGAAATTCCGATTGAAAAACTACGGATACTTCCAACAGCTCGAACCATTTTCGAATTTTCCTTCACTGATTTATATGACAGAAGTAATGTCATACCCCTTCAGCGTAAAAACCATCTTTCTTTAGTCGAGCAAAAGTGAGACCTTTGCTTTTGCTCTGCTTTAATCCCTTAAATAGATTGTACAGCCGTCCATTCATATGCTAAAATTCAAAAGTATAGTTTGTATGGATGGGGGCGTATTCGTGTATTATTATTTAATTGCTTTATTTATCATTTTGTTAGATCAGGTTACAAAATGGATTATTGTCCGTTACATGGAGCTTGGAGATTCGATTCAAATCATTCCTAACTTTTTGTATATAACCTCGCATCGAAACCGTGGTGCAGCATGGGGAATATTACAGGGACAAATGTGGTTTTTCTATATTGTGACCATTATCGTTGTTGTAATGCTCGTTTTATACATACGGAGCCTCAAACCAAAACAGCGCCTGTTCGGCATTGCGCTTTCATTTATGCTTGGAGGTGCAATTGGTAATTTTATTGACCGTATCTTTCGTAAAGAAGTTGTCGATTTTATAGATACATACATTTTTACATATGACTTCCCTATTTTTAATATTGCCGATTCAGCACTTGTAATAGGTGTTGGTTTGATTTTAATTTTAACTATTTTTGAAGGGAAATTAGAAAAGGAGAGAACAAATGAATCAATTCGAACTAACGATTGAGGAACAACAGAAAAATGACCGAATTGATAAAGTCGTTTCAGCTTTTAATTCAGACTGGTCGAGGACACAAGTTCAGTCATGGATTAAGGATGGAAATATAAAAGTCAACGGGAATAATGTTAAAACCAATTATAAAGTTAATATTGGGGACCATATCCATATTGAAATTCCCGAACCGCAAGTCTTGGATGTGGTACCAGAAGAGATGAACTTAGATATATATTATGAAGATGCAGATGTTCTCGTTGTCAATAAGCCAAAAGGTATGGTCGTACATCCAGCTCCAGGCCATGTTAGTGGCACATTGGTAAACGGACTTATGGCTCATTGCAATGATTTATCAGGAATCAATGGTGTTCTACGCCCGGGGATTGTTCATCGAATTGATAAAGATACTTCAGGCTTATTGATGGTTGCAAAAAATGATGTTGCGCATGAATCTTTAGTGAATCAATTGGTCGAAAAGTCAGTAACACGCAAATATAAAGCACTAGTCCATGGCATCATACCGCATGATCAAGGTACGATTGACGCACCCATTGGAAGGGATAAAAAGGACCGCCAAAGTATGACTATTACGGATGAAAACAGTAAAAATGCAGTGACTCATTTTAATGTCTTAGAACGATTTAAAGATTTTACATTTGTTGAATGTCAGCTAGAAACGGGGCGTACCCATCAAATACGTGTTCATATGAAATATATTGGTTATCCATTAGCGGGGGATCCAAAGTATGGTCCAAAGAAAACGTTAGATCTTGGTGGACAAGCCCTTCATGCAGGGCTATTGGGGTTTGTTCATCCTAGAACGAAGGAATATCTTGAATTTGAGTCTCCACTTCCTGCTTATTTTGAGGAACTTCTTGAAAAACTGCGACATTAGATTTGGTTTCCTCATAAAAAGGATTGACAAATTTCGATAATGAACGTAGAATGAACTTAATTAAATGAGCCCCTTTAAGATCAGTCCCGTGAGGCTGAGAAGGAAACGGAACTACATTAGGATATTTGTATCCTTTTGTATGAATGTCTATGTCCTTTCACTTACGGTGAGAGGACATTTTTAATTTAAAGAGGCAATCAATGTTAAAGTGGGGTGTAAAAAATGACTGAAACTGACAAAGCTGTAGTTTTAGACAATCAAGCAATTCGAAGAGCTTTGACAAGAGTTGCTCACGAAATCATTGAAAAGAACAAAGGGATAGAGAACTGTGTAATTGTTGGGATCAAGACGAGAGGTATTTATTTAGCAAAGCGCATTGCAAGCCGAATTGAACAAATTGAAGGCAAGAAGATTGCAATTGGTGAACTAGATATTACCTTATACCGAGATGACTTAACAACAAAAACAGAGGATCGTGAACCAATTGTAAATGGGTCCGATATACCAGTTGACATTATGAATAAAAAAGTCATCCTAGTTGATGACGTGTTATACACAGGTAGAACAGTGAGAGCAGCACTAGATGCCCTCATCGACATTGGTCGGCCGGCACAAATTCAGTTAGCTGTATTAATTGACAGAGGTCACCGAGAGTTCCCAATTCGAGCAGATTATGTCGGTAAAAATATACCAACTTCTAACTCAGAAAAAATTGTGGTTGAACTAGAAGAAATAGACAATTTAGATCAAGTAACGATTCATAAAAAGTAAATATAATACCCTTTAATGTAGTCCAGAGAGGCTAACAAAGGGGTAAACATTCCTTCTCAAAAGATAGGGATTTGTATACCTCTTTGTGTAAAAAACACAAAGATTTTTTTGTTTTTGGGTATCTTAAAATGAGGGGGAAATTCGAAATGAGTAATGAAAACCAAAAGATAGTATTAGGGATAAAAGATAAACCATCTCCAGGACTATTCGCAATACTGAGCCTGCAGCATTTATTCGCCATGTTCGGTGCAACAATTCTTGTACCATATTTAGTAGGAATTAGTCCTGGTGTAGCTCTCATCTCAAGTGGTTTAGGTACACTAGCATTTTTACTTATTACAAAGGGTCAGGTTCCGGCATACTTAGGATCATCCTTTGCTTTCATCATCCCACTTCAAACAGCAATAGCTGCAGACGGTCCTGGTGCTGCAATGATGGCAAGCTTACTTGCTGGGCTCGTATATGGGATCGTAGCTCTGTTAATAAAAGCAACTGGACATAAATGGCTTGTGAAGATTTTACCACCTGTTGTTGTTGGACCAGTTATTATCGT
Organism: Ferdinandcohnia sp. SAFN-114; assembly: GCF_059415045.1. Taxonomy (NCBI): domain Bacteria; kingdom Bacillati; phylum Bacillota; class Bacilli; order Caryophanales; family Bacillaceae; genus Ferdinandcohnia; species Ferdinandcohnia sp. SAFN-114. The sequence goes on from NZ_JBPFDQ010000053.1 coordinate 8,430, forward strand.
AATAGGTCTTAGCCTAGCTGGCACAGCAGTTGGAATGGCAATGAATGATGCTAGCGGCGCCTACAGTCTACAGCATTTTTCAGTAGCATTAGTTACATTAGCAATCGTGATTATTGCAACCATCTTTTTTAAAGGCTTTTTAAAACTAATCCCTGTCCTAATCGGGATTATTGGTGGATACGTATACGCATTATCAATCGGATTAGTTGATTTTACTGCAGTAAAAGAAGCAAAGTGGTTTGAATTGCCAGACTTTATTATCCCGTTTGTTTCATACACACCGCAGTTTTCATTAGATATGATTGCTTTAATCGTTCCAGTAGCGGTAGTTACCTTGTCAGAGCATATCGGACATCAAATGGTCTTAAGTAAGGTTGTTCAAAAAGATTTGATTAAACAACCTGGATTACATCGTTCAATTATGGGTGACGGAGTAGCAACGATGATTGCTTCACTACTTGGTGGACCACCAAATACAACATACGGAGAAAACATTGGCGTATTAGCCATCACTCGGATATTTAGTGTATATGTAATTGGCGGTGCAGCTGTTGTGGCGATTGTCTTTGGATTCAGTGGTAAAATCAACGCCTTAATTAGTACGATTCCAACACCAGTTATGGGTGGGGTATCCATTCTCTTATTCGGGATTATCGCTTCATCTGGTTTGCGGATGTTAGTAGATAGCAAAGTTGATCTTGGTGATAATCGTAACTTGGTGATTTCATCAGTTATCCTTGTAATTGGAATCGGCGGAGCATTTATCCGTGTACTTGGTTTTGAGGTACACGGCATGGCATTAGCCGCAATCATAGGTGTTTTACTTAACCTAATCCTTCCTGGCGGAGCCGTTCAGGAAGACGAAGATATATATGAGGCTCATCATGATGATGATAGCTCTGTTGCATAATGCTTCACCTTTTAAAATAACCCAGAGAGGTTATTAAGGGTGTAAGGTTTTTGCGAAAAGGGTGTTTGCTTTCTTATACCCTTATTCAAACAAAACCTTGTTTTACACCCTTACCTAAAAAAGGTAAGGGTGTTTTTAACTTTATTCAGCAGAAATACGCTGATTAAAGTTAAAGCCTCCGGCGGATGCCACAGATTTTTAAAGGAAACTTTTCGAGCCAAGCCCGAAAAAAATCTGGGCAGCAAATACGCCAAGGCGAATTTGATTATAAGAATTGGAGGAGAGAAAATGAATCATTTACTTACGATGACTGAGTTAAGCATTGAGGATATTGACCGAATTCTATTTGATGCGAGCCTGTTTGCCGAAGGAAACAAATGGAAGCTTGAAAAACAAACATTTGTTGCAAATCTATTCTTCGAACCAAGTACACGTACACGCTTTAGTTTTGAAGTAGCCGAGAAAAGATTAGGTGCAGACATCCTACAGTTAGATGAAATGACTTCAAGTGTTCAAAAGGGAGAAAGTCTATATGACACAGTAAAGACCCTTCAATCAATCGGAGCAAATGCAGTCGTGATTCGTCATCCAAGGGATGAGTATTTTAAGGAATTAATAAATGGCATCCATATTCCAATCATTAATGCAGGTGATGGATGTGGTCATCATCCTACACAATCTCTCCTTGATTTATTAACTATTAAACAAGAGTTTGCTAGATTCCAAGATTTAAATGTGTTAATCGTTGGCGATATTCGTCATAGTCGGGTTGCAAGATCCAATGCTGAAGTCCTAACGAGATTAGGCGCAAATGTTCGCTTTTCAGCTCCATTAGAATGGCAAGATGATACTAATCCTAATGGTGAGTATGTAGACCTTGATAAAGGCATTAGAGAAGCAGATGTCGTCATGTTGCTGCGTATTCAACATGAGCGCCATGAGTCATCGATGGGCTTAACGAAAGAAGAATACCATGAGCAATATGGTTTAACGATTATGCGAAGCAAAAACATGAAAAAGGGTAGCATTGTTATGCATCCAGCTCCCATCAATCGTGGAGTTGAAATAGCGAGTGAATTAGTAGAAGCACAAAACTCAAGAATCTTTAAACAGATGGAAAACGGTGTATTCGTAAGAATGGCCGTACTTAAAAGAGTGTTACAACAGGTTGAAGGAGGAATTTTAATATGAGCACATTATTAAAAAATGCAAAAATTTTAAACGAACAAGGTGATTTAGTAAGTGCAGATATCAAAATCACGGATGACATGATTGAAGCGGTTGGTGCAAACCTTGATCCAACGAATTGTATGGTAATTGATGTAGAAGGAATGTTTGTATCAGCAGGTTTCGTTGATGTCCATGTCCACCTTCGTGAACCTGGAGGCGAACATAAAGAAACAATTGAAACCGGAAGTCTTTCGGCGGCAAAAGGTGGGTTCACGACAATTGCAGCAATGCCAAACACTAGACCAGTTCCAGATTCAGTTGAACAAATGAATTGGTTACAACAACGAATCAAGGATACGGCTCATGTGAATGTTCTTCCATATGCTTCTATCACCATTCGTGAGCTTGGTCAAGAACTTACGGATATGAATGGATTAAAGCAAGCAGGAGCATTCGCTTTCACTGATGACGGTGTTGGAATTCAATCTGCTGGAATGATGCTTGAAGCCATGAAGCAAGCGGCGGCGATTGATATGCCAATTGTAGCCCATTGTGAGGAAAATACGTTAATCAATAAAGGTTCTGTTCATGAGGGTGAATTTTCGAAGAAACATGGAATCAATGGAATTCCTTCTGTGTGCGAATCCGTACATATTGCAAGGGATGTTTTATTAGCTGAAGCAGCTGGCTGTCACTACCATGTATGTCATGTAAGTACAAAGGAATCAGTTCGAGTCATCAGAGATGCAAAGCGTGCAGGTATCCATGTAACAGCTGAGGTTACACCACATCATTTATTACTATGTGATGAAGACATCCCTAGCCTAGACACAAATTATAAAATGAATCCTCCATTACGTGGAAGAGAGGATCTGGAGGCCCTTATTGAAGGACTCTTTGATGGAACAATTGATTTTATCGCTACAGATCATGCACCACATGCAAGTGAGGAAAAAGCACAGGGAATGGCTCTAGCGCCATTTGGCATCGTTGGTTTAGAGACAGCATTCCCACTTCTTTATACACATTTTGTAGAAACCAATAAAATGACATTAAAGCAATTAGTAGACTTCTTAACAAATAAACCAGCAAACACATTTAAACTACCATTTGGAACCTTAGAAATTGGTAAGAATGCTGATTTAACTGTAATAGATCTAAACGCTACAGAAAAAATCGATCCAGAAAGCTTTGTTTCAAAAGGAAAAAACACACCATTTACTGGCTGGGAATGCAAAGGATGGCCGGTCATGACACTTGTAAATGGCAACATTGTATGGCAGAAAGGAAGTGTTCTAGTATGAAGCGACAGCTTATTTTAGAAGATGGGACCATTTTTGTTGGTGATGGATTCGGAAGTGAGACTGAGAAGTTTGGTGAGGTTGTTTTTAATACCGGAATGACAGGTTATCAAGAAATTTTATCAGACCCATCCTATTGTGGCCAAATAGTAACATTAACATATCCCTTAATCGGAAACTACGGTATAAATCGAGATGATTTTGAATCAATCACCCCAGCAATAAGTGGTTTTATAGTAAATGAAGTGTGTGACCATCCATCAAATTTTAGAAGTCAATTTAATTTAGACGAGTATTTTAAGTCAAAAAATATTCCAGGACTTTCTGGAATTGATACAAGAAAACTTACAAGAATTATACGTCAATATGGGACATTAAAAGGTGCTATTTGTGGAATGGGTGTCAATGTTAGTGAAGTTATCACCCAACTTGGTAATCGTACCTTACCTACTGACCAAGTAAAACAAGTTTCTACAAAAGGTTCTTATCCAAGCCCAGGTAGAGGACATCGTGTTGTTTTAGTTGATTTTGGTATGAAACACGGGATTTTACGCGAACTTAATCACCGTGACTGTGATGTAATTGTCGTTCCTTACAATGTAACAGCGGAAGAAATTCTTCGACTCAAACCTGACGGAATCATGTTAAGTAATGGACCTGGAAATCCAAAAGATGTACCTGAAGCTATTGAAATGATTAACGGCGTTTTAGGAAAGGTTCCTTTATTCGGAATTTGCTTAGGTCACCAATTATTTGCTTTAGCTGGTGGTGCCGATACTGAAAAAATGAAATTTGGACATAGAGGATCGAACCATCCGGTTAAGCACCTACAATCAGGAAAGGTTGCTATTACTTCTCAAAACCATGGTTATACAGTTAATGAAAAGTCTTTAGCTTCTACAAGACTGGAAGTAACACATATAGCACTAAATGATGGATCAGTAGAAGGACTGCGCCATTTAGATTATCCAGCATTCACTGTTCAGTATCACCCGGAGGCTTCACCTGGACCTGAGGATGCAAATAGCTTATTTAACGACTTTTTACAGATGATTGAAAACTTCAAGAAAGTAGGCGAAGAGCTATGCCAAAACGCTTAGATATTAAAACTATTCTAGTAATCGGATCAGGTCCAATCGTGATTGGGCAAGCAGCAGAGTTTGATTATGCAGGAACTCAGGCCTGCTTAGCTCTACGAGAAGAAGGCTACAAGGTAATCTTGGTTAATTCAAACCCTGCAACCATTATGACGGATGTTGAAATTGCAGATAAAGTTTATATTGAACCAATAACATTAGAATTTGTAAGCAAAATTATTCGTAAAGAAAGACCGGATGCAATCCTGCCAACACTAGGTGGTCAAACGGGCTTAAATATGGCTGTAGAACTTTCAAAATCAGGCGTTCTTGAAGAATGTGGTGTTGAAATCCTAGGGACAACTCTTTCAGCGATTGAAAAAGCCGAAGATCGTGATTTATTCCGAAGCTTAATGAACGAACTGAATGAGCCTGTGCCAGAAAGTGAGATTATCCATAACCTAGACGAAGCATACGGATTTATTGAAAAGGTAGGATACCCCGTAATTGTTAGACCAGCCTTTACCTTAGGAGGTACTGGTGGTGGAATTTGTAACAATGAGGAAGAATTGATTGAAATTGTGACAAGTGGATTGAAAAATAGTCCTGTAACACAATGTCTATTAGAAAAGAGTATTGCAGGGTTTAAAGAGATTGAATACGAAGTAATGCGCGATTCTGCAGATACTGCAATTGTAGTATGTAACATGGAAAACGTAGACCCAGTTGGTATTCACACTGGTGATTCAATTGTTGTGGCACCGAGCCAAACATTAAGTGACCGAGAATATCAGCTCTTACGAAACACATCTTTAAAAATCATCCGCGCACTTGGGATTGAAGGTGGATGTAATGTGCAGTTAGCACTTGATCCGTATAGTTTCAATTACTATATTATCGAGGTAAACCCACGTGTGAGTCGTTCTTCAGCGTTAGCATCTAAGGCGACGGGTTATCCAATTGCGAAACTTGCAGCAAAAATTGCAGTAGGTTTAACGCTTGATGAGATGATTAACCCTGTTACAGGAAAAACATATGCAGCCTTTGAACCTGCACTTGACTATATCGTTACAAAAATCCCCCGCTTTCCATTTGATAAGTTCGAGTCTGCAAACCGCCGACTTGGAACGCAAATGAAAGCCACAGGTGAAGTTATGGCAATAGGACGTAATTTCGAGGAATCCATACTAAAAGCAGTTCGATCACTCGAGTCAAATGTTTCTCATATTCAATTAGAGGATGCAACGAATGCTGATCTTGCCACAATTGAAAAGAGAATTAGGAAAGCTGGAGATGAGCGTCTATTCTACCTTGCGGAAGCAATTAGACGCGGCATCACCATTCAACAGATTCATGAATGGAGTGAAATTGATTTATTCTTCCTCCAAAAATTTGAAAATATAATCACGCTCGAAAACACAATACGGGAAAATAAAGGTGATTTAGAAACATTGACGGTGGCAAAAAAGAAAGGATTTGCTGACTCTATCATCGCGGAGTTATGGAATTCAACAGAAATTGAAATTTATGAAACTCGTAAACAAGCAGGAATAGTCCCGGTATATAAAATAGTCGATACATGTGCAGCTGAATTTGAATCAGAAACACCTTATTATTATGGAACATATGCGGATGAAAATGAATCAATTGTAACGGATAAGAAGAGTGTTATCGTTCTAGGTTCAGGTCCAATCCGAATCGGGCAGGGTGTTGAGTTCGATTATGCAACCGTTCATTCTGTTTGGGCGATTAAACAAGCTGGCTATGAAGCAATCATTATCAACAATAACCCTGAAACAGTATCAACTGACTTCAGTATTTCAGATAAGCTATACTTTGAGCCATTAACTATTGAGGATGTTATGCATATCATAGACCTTGAACAGCCTGAAGGTGTAGTTGTACAGTTTGGTGGTCAAACAGCTATCAATCTAGCAAGTTCTTTAGTTAAGCGCGGAGTGAAAATTTTGGGTACGTCTTTAGAGGATTTAGACCGTGCAGAAAATAGAGATAAATTTGAGCAAACAGTTATTTCACTTGGCATACCACAACCTAAAGGAAAAACAGCAACTTCGGTTGACGAAGCAGTTGTCATTGCGGAAGCGATCGGTTATCCAGTGCTTGTGAGACCTTCATATGTGCTAGGTGGAAGAGCGATGGAGATTGTCTATCAAACAGAAGAGCTTCTACATTATATGGAGAATGCCGTGAAAATTAACCCTGAGCATCCAGTACTAATTGACCGCTATTTAACCGGTAAGGAAATTGAAGTAGATGCCATTTCTGATGGGGAAACAGTATATATTCCAGGAATTATGGAGCACATCGAACGTGCTGGAGTACACTCTGGTGACTCGATTGCCGTATATCCACCTCAAACTTTATCAGAACATGTAAGACAACAAATCATTGACAATACGATTGCCCTTGCAAAAGGATTAAATATTATTGGTCTATTAAACATTCAATTTGTGGTCTATAACGAAGAAGTCTTTGTAATCGAAGTAAACCCAAGATCAAGCCGTACAGTCCCATTTTTAAGTAAAATAACTGGCGTACCAATGGCAAATATTGCGACAAAGGTTATTCTTGGACAATCATTACCATCACAAGGGTTTACTACAGGACTACACCCAGAAAGCGAAGGAGTTTATGTGAAGGTACCAGTTTTCTCGTTCGCAAAACTTCGCAATGTGGACATTTCGCTTGGACCAGAAATGAAATCAACTGGTGAAGTAATGGGCAAAGACTATACGCTAGAAAAAGCATTATATAAAGGCCTAGTTGCATCCGGAATCACGATTCCTAAATATGGATCTGTATTATTAACAGTAGCGGATAAAGACAAGGAAGAAGCGCTTGAAATTGCAAAACGATTCCACACAATTGGCTATCAACTTTTAGCAACAAGTGGAACTGCAAGCTACTTACAAAAAGAAAACATTCCTGTTACCGTCGTTAATAAAATTGGTTCAGATGCTCCAAACTTAATTGATGTCATTCGCCAAGGAAAAGCTCAATTTGTTATAAACACATTAACAAAAGGAAAACAGCCTGCAAGAGATGGCTTTAGAATCCGCCGTGAAACAGTTGAGAATGGAGTTGCATGTTTAACTTCACTAGATACTGCTAAAGCAATCGTGAAGGTATTAGAATCCATGACATTCTCAAGTGAAGTGATGGGTTCTCACGTGCAAAAACGTGAGGTGGTACACTCATGATTAAAAAGGAACAAATGAAAATTGTGAGCCACATTCAAATTGCTGAGGATATTTTTGAACTAACATTAGCAGGGGAATTGGTTTTGGCAATGAACGATCCGGGACAATTTGTCCACGTAAAAGTCAGTGATGGAATGGACCCTTTATTACGAAGACCTATTAGTATTGCAAATATTAATCAAGAAAAGCAAGAGTGCACACTGATTTATCGAAGGGAAGGACTCGGCACAAGAGTCCTTTCTGAAAAAAACATCGAACAATTAGTCGATGTGTTAGGTCCACTTGGAAACGGCTTTCCTGTTGAGGAAGTAGGTGTTGGTGAGACAGCCTTGCTTGTCGGTGGAGGAATTGGAGTTCCCCCACTTTATGAATTATCGAAGCGCCTCGTTGCAAAAGGTGTTAAAGTGATTCACGTCCTTGGATTCCAATCAAAATATGCTGTGTTTTATGAAGAAAAATTTAATGGGTTAGGTGAAACTTATATCGCAACAGTGGATGGAACAGTTGGAACGAAAGGTTTTGTAACAGATGTCATCTCTAATAACGGTATAATATTTGACACACTTTATTCCTGTGGACCAACACCAATGCTAAAAGCGCTTGAAGCGGCCTTCCCTGATCGAAATGCATATATCTCTTTAGAAGAAAGAATGGGCTGTGGAATTGGAGCATGTTTTGCATGTGTATGTCATCTTCAAGATGATCCGGAAGGTTATACTTATAAAAAAGTATGCAGTGATGGGCCAGTATTTAAGGTAGGAGAGGTGGTACTATGAACAGACTTCAAGTTGAACTACCAGGTTTATCACTAAAAAACCCGATCATGCCAGCATCTGGTTGCTTTGGGTTCGGAAAAGAATACTCGAAGTTTTACGATTTGAGCACATTGGGTGCAATTATGATTAAAGCAACAACTGTAGAACCAAGATTCGGAAACTCAACTCCACGAGTTGCAGAGACCAGTGCAGGGATGTTAAATGCAATTGGATTACAAAATCCAGGACTTGAGAAAGTCATGGCTGAAGAGCTTCCGTGGCTTGATCAATTCGATGTACCCATTATTGCGAATGTTGCAGGTTCACAAATTGAAGATTATGTCAAAGTCGCAAAGGAAATCTCGAAGGCATCTAACGTTCATGCATTAGAATTAAATATTTCATGTCCAAATGTAAAAACCGGTGGAATTGCATTCGGTACGATTCCAGAGGTGGCTGCAGAACTTACGAAATATGTAAAAGAAGCATCTAGTGTTCCAGTATACGTTAAATTATCACCGAATGTTTCAAACATTGTTGAAATGGCAAAAGCAATCGAAGAAGCGGGTGCAGATGGTTTAACAATGATTAATACTTTAATCGGAATGCGGATTGATCTTAAAACAGGAAACCCAATTTTAGCAAATAAAACGGGGGGCTTATCAGGTCCAGCTATCAAACCTGTTGCAATCCGTATGATTCATGAAGTGAGTCAGGCAGTGTCTATTCCGATTATCGGAATGGGTGGCGTTCAATCAGCTGAAGATGTCCTTGAATATTTTTATGCTGGTGCAAGTGCTGTTGCAGTTGGGACTGCCAATTTTGTGGACCCATATGTTTGCCCGTCAATTATTGAGGATCTTCCAAGATTACTAGATAAATATGGTTTTGAGTATATCTCGGAATGTCAGGGAAGGAGCTGGAAGTAATGCAACGACCGTTAATTATTGCTCTCGATTTTCCAAACTTACCATATGCGAAGGACTTTCTCAAGGAATTTGGGAAAGAGCCACTTTTTGTGAAAGTCGGAATGGAGCTATATTATCAAGAAGGACCATCAGTCATTCACTTCTTAAAAGAACAAGGTCATTCTATTTTCCTAGATTTAAAACTTCATGATATTCCAAATACCGTATATTCTAGCATGAAACGTTTGGCAGGTCTTGGTGTGGACTTAGTCAATGTCCATGCTGCTGGAGGACGGGGAATGATGGTTGCGGCCCGCGAAGGACTTGAAGCTGGAACTACAATGGGGCAATCGAGACCCAAGTGTATTGCTGTCACACAGCTTACGAGTACAACGGAAGAAGTGATGAGAAACGAATTACTAATCGAACGTAATTTGTTAGATGTAGTTGTCGAGTATGCAACAATGACAAAGGATAGTGGACTAGATGGAGTCGTATGTTCCTCTCTTGAAGTTCCGGTAATCAATAAAAAGCTAGGAAACGAATTTATGACAGTTACGCCTGGAATTCGCCAAGCTAGCGATGATATAGGAGATCAAGCAAGAGTTGTAACACCTGAAAAAGCACGAGAATTAGGATCAACTGCGATTGTCGTAGGTAGATCAATCACGCGAGCAAATAACCCATTACAAACATATAAACAAATGAAAGCAGCATGGGAAGGGGTACGAGTATGAATAAAGAAATAGCAGCACATTTATTAGAAATCGGGGCGGTATTTTTACAGCCAAATGAGCCATTCACATGGTCTTCAGGTTTAAAATCTCCTATTTATTGTGATAATCGAATGACTCTTTCTTTCCCACAGGTTCGCAGGGAAATTGCAAAAGGATTATCTGAATTAATTAAGATTCATTATCCTGAGGTCGAAGTTATTGCTGGAACTGCAACCGCAGGGATTCCTCATGCAGCATGGGTAAGTGATGTATTAAATATCCCAATGTGCTATGTGCGAAGTAAAGCAAAAGCACATGGAAAAGGTAATCAAATTGAAGGCAAAGTGGTTAAAGGACAAAAAGTTGTCGTAATAGAAGATCTTATTTCAACGGGGGGCAGTGCTATTACAGCAGCTGAAGCACTTCGTGAAGCAGGGTGCGAAGTATTAGGAATTGTTGCAATCTTTTCGTATCAGCTTCCAGCAGCAACAGCTAGCTTAGAAGCAGCTAATATTTCAGCTCATACCTTAACTGATTATCCAACCTTAATAAATGTTGCGCTTGATAAAAATGTCGTATCTGAAAACGATATTGAAAGCCTAAAGAGCTGGAGAGAAAATCCAGTGGACTGGTATACAACTAAAGCATAATATAAATGCCCTAGGTATTAAGCGATCCTAGGGCATTAATTTTTTTATTTATTTTCTAAGCTGCAAAATCAAGTCTTCTTGTGGTGTCACATATACGGTTTGTTGATTATCATAGATAACATAGCCAGGTTTAGAACCATTCGGTTTCTTAACGTGGCGCACAAGTGTGTAATCAACAGGTACAGAGGATGAATTTTTTGCTTTACTGAAATACGCTGCAATTGTCGCTGCCTCAAGGATTGTATCTGGTGATGGTTGTTTGCTTCTAATAATCACATGTGAACCGGGTATGCCCTTTGTATGCAACCATATCTCATCTCTTGCTGCAAGTTTATTTGTTAAATAATCATTTTGTTTATTGTTTTTACCGACAAGGATTTCTGTCCCATCACTTGCTACATAGCGCTCAATAGAAGGTTTTATTGGTTTCATCTTCTTATTTCCTTTTTGTTGCTTTTTCTTCAAATAACCTTCTTCCATAAGTTCCTCGCGGATTTCCTGCAAATCCTTTGGAGCAGCTGATTCAATTTGCTGCAATAGAGACTCGAAATAAGCAATCTCTTCGTTAGCTTTCGCAATTTCATGCTCTACATAGGAAACAGCATTCTTTGCCTTTTGATACTTTGAAAAATAACTTTGCGCATTTTCAGAGGGTGACTTTTGTGGGTGTAGAGGGATTTTCACCATTTCATTTTCCCCTGAGTAATAATTTAGTACTTCAATTTCCTTGTCGCCTCGGGTTATCGCATACATATTCGCTGTCAGAAGTTCACCAAAGAGCTTATATTTTTCAGCTTTTTCAGACTCGACTAAGGTTGCTTCAAGTTTTTTAATTTTTTTCTCATTTTTTGTTTTTTCATTATGGATAAAACGTTCTAAATCATTGCCTTGCTGCTTAACCCGATCACGTTCTGCTTTTCCAAAATAAAAACGATCGAGCATTTCACTAATTGTAGTGAATGCCTTAGCCTCACCACCAATATGATGTAAAGGAAGGATATAGAAAAAATCCTTTTGTCCCTTTGTTATGATTTGTGGTGTAAATTGATTTTGTTTGATTATTGATATCATTGATAAAAAAGGATCAGGTAATGTTTTTTGATTAGCTATACCGGCGCGAAATACAACTTCTTTTGCAAATACAGGGGAGATCCCAGAAAATTTTTGCACAATCTGCTGATCTAATCGACCAGCATTAAAATCAATTTTTTTCAAGAATGTCTCTTCATCGACTGTAAAAGGATTAATCTTTTCCTGAGCAGGCGGAAAAACATATGTATACCCTGGCAATACAGTACGATGACGATTGACTGCTGCTGAAATATGCTTAATGCTATCAAGGATTATCTGTTTTTCAGAATCAACGAGGACGATGTTACTATGTCTACCCATAATTTCAATAATCAGTTGTTTTAGAGAGACATCACCAAGTTCATTTCGGCCTTTAATATCAAAAATAATTATTCTATCCATATCAACTTGACGGATATTTTCGATGATACTGCCCTCTAGATGTTTGCGGAGTAACATACAAAACATCGGCGGCTCATGTGGGTTATCATATAACTCATTTGTTAAATGGATACGGGCATAACTTGGGTGTGCTGAAAGGAGTAGCTTATGATTCTTTCCATTTGAACGAACCTGAAAGATAAGTTCATTTTTATATGGTTGATAGATTTTTGAAATCCTACCACTATCTAGTGTTTTTTGTAATTCATTCACAATTGCATGTGTGAAGATTCCATCGAATGTCATACGTGTTTCCTCTTTTCCATATCAATAGAAGACAGTGTCTTCCAGTTCCTCTTCAATGTTATTGTACCAATAAATAGGTAACTTAGAAAAAGTATAGCATTTTTTTGGACGAGACTGAATAAGCTTTCATAGATAGAATTTACTTCATCAGAAGTACGCCACTTCTGATGAAGTAATTCAGCCTCCGGCGGATACCTCGATTTTTCGAGCATAAGTTCAAAGACTATTTACGCCACTTCCTTTGGCAACATCTTTGAATCCCACAACCTGTGGGCCTAAAAATTGGGAGGCAAATACGCGAAGGTTCATTTGATTATGATTTAATGTGAGGGGTGTGTAAAAGACGGATGAAATGGTATGAGCTTAGATCAGAAGAGGTCGAAAAAAAAGTTAATACAAGCCTTTCTCATGGTCTTTCCGACCAAGAAGTAAAGCAGCGACAAAAGCAATTTGGATATAATGAATTGAAGGAAGCCGAACGCGCTTCAGCAATTTTGCTTTTTTTAGCTCAATTTAAGGACTTTATGGTTCTTGTATTACTTGCTGCAACCTTGATTTCTGGGTTGTTAGGGGAATACATTGATGCTATCGCAATTATGGCTATAGTTTTAATTAATGGGTTTTTGGGTTTTTTCCAAGAACGAAAAGCAGAAAAATCGCTTCAAGCCTTAAAGGAACTCTCCGCACCACAGGTGAATGTTTTTCGAAGTAATGAATGGGTTCGTATTCTTTCAAAGGAACTCGTTATAGGTGATATCATAAAATTCACCAGTGGTGATCGTATAGGTGCGGATGTGCGTTTAATTGATGTCAAAAGCTTAGAAATTGAGGAATCCGCACTTACAGGGGAATCTGTGCCTGTTACAAAGCATGTTGAACCGATTCGTGAGGGTGATGTCTCCCTCGGTGATCAAGAAAATATGGCATTTATGGGCACAATGGTTACACGTGGTAGTGGTGTAGGTATCGTGGTAGGAACTGGTATGAATACAGCGATGGGCCAAATTGCAGAACTCCTTCAATCAGCCGAAGCGATGATTACTCCATTGCAAAGAAGATTGGAGCAATTAGGTAAGGTTTTAATCACCGTAGCATTAATTTTAACCCTCTTAGTTGTGGTTGTAGGTGTTATAAATGGACATGAGCTTTATGAAATGTTCCTAGCGGGAGTTTCATTGGCTGTTGCTGCAATACCTGAAGGATTGCCGGCCATTGTTACTGTTGCCCTTTCTTTAGGTGTTCAAAGAATGATTAAGAAAAATGCAATTGTCCGACGCTTGCCTGCAGTTGAAACTTTGGGCTGTGCTTCGGTCATATGCTCAGATAAAACAGGAACGATGACTCAAAACAAGATGACGGTTACACATCTTTGGTCTGGTGGCAAAACTTGGTCTGTAACAGGTACAGGGTATGATGTAGATGGAAAATTTTTCTCGGGGGATAGAGAAATCAAACCATCAGAACATAAGACTCTTCAACAATTATTAACTTTTGGAGTGTTGTGTAATAATGCATCATTAAAGCAGAAGGATGATGATATTATTCTTGATGGAGACCCAACTGAAGGAGCTTTACTTGTTGCGGGTATTAAAGCAGGACTTACAAATCAATTATTAGCTGAGCAATTTGATATTGTTGAAGAGTTCCCATTTGATTCTGCAAGAAAAATGATGAGTGTCATTGTAAAAGATAGAGCTGGAAATCAATTTGTTGTTACAAAGGGTGCACCAGATGTATTACTAGGAGTTAGTAAATCGGTCCTTTGGGACAATAAACAGCAGCCATTAACGGTAGGGTACGAGAATGAGATTAAGGATGCGATTGAGAGCTTAGCCTCAGATGCTCTTCGTACTATTGCAGTTGGCTTTAAACAATTACGGCCAAACCAAAAGTTAGTGTCGGAAAGCGAAGCTGAAAGCGAATTAACCTTTATTGGGGTTCAAGGAATGATTGATCCGCCAAGACCAGAAGTAAAAGATGCAGTTAAAGAATGTAAAGATGCTGGCATTAAGACAGTTATGATTACAGGAGACCATTTAATTACAGCAAAAGCGATTGCTACACAGCTTGGTATTCTACCTCCAGGGGGTAAAGTGCTAGATGGGTATGCTCTTTCTAAAATGGATGTAGAAGAGCTAGAGGAAATTGTCGATGATGTCTATGTATATGCAAGGGTGTCACCTGAACATAAATTAAAAATTGTAAAAGCACTTCAAAGCAGGGGCCATATTGTTGCGATGACAGGTGATGGTGTAAACGATGCACCGGCAATTAAAGCATCCGATATCGGAATTGCGATGGGCATTACAGGTACAGATGTAGCAAAAGAAGCATCTTCGTTAGTATTACTTGATGATAACTTTGCGACGATTAAAGCAGCTATTAAAGAAGGCCGAAATATCTATGAAAATATTAGAAAGTTTATCCGTTATTTATTAGCTTCTAATGTTGGTGAAATACTTGTGATGTTATTCGCGATGTTAATGGGCTTACCATTACCACTCGTACCAATCCAAATCCTTTGGGTTAACCTGGTAACGGATGGATTACCAGCAATGGCGCTTGGACTTGATCAACCAGAGAGCAATTTGATGAAACATGGCCCACGCCATCCAAAAGAAGGGGTTTTTGCAAGAGGATTGGGCTGGAAAATTGTCAGCCGCGGCTTTTTAATAGGGATAGCAACCTTGGCTGCATTTATGGTTGTCTATCATAGGGATCCGAGCAATTTAGGATATGCCCAAACCATTGCGTTTGCAACTCTTGTAATGGCCCAGCTTATCCACGTATTTGATTGTCGTAGTGAACGGTCTATTTTCCACCGGAATCCATTCCAAAATATGTACTTAGTATGGGCGGTCATCTCATCTATCGTACTAATGTTAGTTGTAATTTACTATCCACCATTACAACCGGTCTTCAAGACGTACGCAATTGAACCAAGAGATTGGCTCCTAGTTATTGGAATGTCAGCAATTCCAACATTCCTATTAGCAGGATCATTATTAACGAACAAACGTTCCGTGGCTCGTGCATAAAGTGCTAGGCTTGGATTTTAGTGATGAAACTATGTTATAATTCGTGAGGTAATGGAGTATGCACTCTATTACCTTTTTTCTTTCTTGTTGAAATCTTTAAAAACTATTCGATTTTAATAAACAATGGTAAAATAAGTATAGAAATAAGAAATTTTATCTATAAAGTAATGTCTCTTTTATGTTAGATTGGAAGTGAAAAGATGATAGCAAGTATGACAGGTTATGGTCGTGCCAATAAGGAAATGGATGGCTACACCGTTCATGTTGAACTGAAATCTGTAAACCATCGATTCTGTGAAATCAATATAAGATTACCTAGACAACTACTGTTTCTTGAGGATAAAATAAAAAAAGCGATATTAGAGCATGTAAAAAGAGGCCGTGTCGAAGTATTTTTAAATATTGAAGGTGAAGGACTAGTTACGAAAGCAATTTCCATTGACTGGGATTTATTAGAAGAGCTCGTTTTAACAACCAAAGTCATCCAAGAAAAATACCAACTTAGTGATCAAATTACTTCACAGCAGCTACTTTCAAACGAAAATATTCTTTCATTTGAAGAGAAGGAAATGGAGAATAATGAACTAGAATCAACGGTCCTTGAGGTGATTCAAAGTGCTACACTCCGATTAAAACAAATGAGGGAAGCTGAAGGAAAGTCATTAATGGAAGTGATTTTCTCTTATCTCGACCTAGTAGCAGATAATGTACATACTATTAAAGAATATGCACCAATTGTGGTTACTCAGTATCGCGATCGAATTGAAAAAAGGATCAAAGAATATGTGGGGAATGAATTTGATGAAAATCGTATCCTTACGGAGGTCGCTCTATTTGCAGAAAAAGCTGATATCAGTGAAGAACTGACCCGTCTCGAAAGTCATATAAGTCAGTTTAAACAAACTGCAAGTACGAATGAACCTATTGGCCGAAAACTCGATTTTATCGTACAAGAAATGAATAGGGAAACCAATACAATCGGTTCAAAGGCGAATGATCCTACGATTGCAAAACATGTAGTGGAAATAAAAAGTTTACTAGAGAAAATAAAAGAGCAAGTTCAAAATATTGAATAAGCTTGATTATAAAGCCATTATCACGGCAAAAATAGAGGGGTACTTATTGGGGGAGTTTACGTGCAAATCAAATTAATAAATATCGGATTCGGGAATATTGTCTCGGCCAACAGAATTATTTCGATTGTGAGTCCCGAATCTGCTCCGATTAAACGAATCATTCAAGATGCTCGTGATCGAGGAATGCTCATTGATGCTACATACGGAAGAAGAACGCGTGCGGTTATGATTATGGATAGTGACCACATTATACTATCCGCAGTCCAGCCTGAGACGGTTGCACAGAGACTATCAAAAGAAGATGAGCTAACAGACGAAGGGTAGGTATTAGAACGAATGAAAGAAAGAGGTTTACTAATTGTTTTATCAGGTCCATCTGGTGTCGGGAAAGGTACTGTTCGAAAAGCTATTTTTTCTCAGCCTGATACAAAATTCCAATACTCTATTTCGATGACGACAAGAAAACCCCGCGAGGGTGAAGTAGATGGTGTAGATTACTTCTTTAAATCGAGAGAAGAGTTTGAGGAATTAATAAAAAACGACAAGCTTCTAGAATGGGCAGAGTATGTAGGGAACTATTATGGAACCCCAATTGACTATGTAGAGTCAACCTTACAGGAAGGTAGAGATGTATTTCTAGAAATAGAGGTACAAGGTGCACTTCAAGTAAGAAAAGCATTCCCAGAGGGGTTATTCATTTTCTTAGCGCCGCCAAGTTTGAAGGAATTAAAAAACAGGATTGTGACGAGGGGTACTGAAACTGATGATTTAATTCTCAACAGAATGAAGGTAGCAAAAGAAGAAATTGAAATGATGGACGCTTATGATTATGTAGTTGAAAATGATCAAGTAGAACTTGCATGCGATCGAATTAATGCAATTGTAACGGCTGAACATTGCCGAAGAGATCGAGTAGCAAGACGATATAAAAAAATGCTGGAGGGTGATTTTTAAATGTTAAATCCATCTATAGATTCATTATTAAATAAATTGAATTCCAAGTACACACTTGTAACTGTTGCTGCAAAAAGGGCAAGAGAAATGCAAGAGAAGAATAACGGAATGGTGCAGAAGCCTGTATCTTTTAAATCAGTTGGTAAAGCATTAGAAGAAATTGATGCCGGTTTACTTTTTTATTCGACTGACAAGAAAACCGCTGTTGATACTACACCAACAATTACTGAATAACCAAAAATAACAACCTCTCTTGTAGGTTGTTATTTTTTTAAGATATGTCTAGCCTAAGCGCCAAGTCCTAGAAGTTATAAGCCAAATTCACCACCGAAATTAAGAATTTGGTGCGTGATTAGATTTTTGCTTGTCAGTGCTAAGCAATGGGATTTAGCTTTTCTATAAAAGGGGGATTCAAGTGCTAAATAAAAAAATATTACTATGCGTGAGTGGTGGAATTGCGGTGTACAAGGCAGCAGCTTTGACAAGCAAGTTAACCCAAGCAGGAGCTCAAGTAAAAGTAATTATGAGCGAATCTGCAATGAAATTTGTTACGCCATTAACATTCCAAGCTTTGTCCAGGAATGATGTATATTTTGATACATTTGATGAAAAAAATTCGGCTGTTATTGCCCATATTGATCTTGCAGATTGGGCCGATTTAGTTGTAGTTGCACCTGCGACAGCAAATATAATCGGTAAACTCACAAATGGAATTGCAGACAATATGATTACGACAACATTGCTTGCAACTACCGCCCCTGTATGGATTGCTCCTGCAATGAATGTCCATATGTATGATCATCCTGCTGTAAAACGAAATATCGAAATCTTAGCTCGGGATGGATATCAATTTATTGAACCTTCTGAAGGGTATTTGGCATGTGGGTATGTTGGAAAAGGACGCCTTGAAGAGCCTGAAAAAATTGTTGAACTTATTACTGCTCATTTTTCTGAAAAACCAATTTTACAAGGTAAAAGGGTCTTAATAACTGCTGGGCCAACACGTGAGAAACTTGATCCTGTCCGATTCTTCACTAATCGTTCAACCGGTAAAATGGGGTATGCTCTTGCAGAGGCTGCAGGTAAAGCGGGTGCAGAAGTAATCTTGATTTCTGGACCGACTAATCTACCAGTTCCACCTAAAGTTAGAGTGATATCAGTTGAATCTGCAGAAGAGATGTTTACACAAGTGATGTCCCATTATCAACAAAGTGATATTGTCATAAAATCTGCAGCTGTTGCAGATTATCGTCCTAAGCAAGTCTATGATGGAAAAATGAAAAAGAAAACGGGTGACCTTGTCCTAGAACTAGAAAGAACAACCGATATATTAAAAACGTTAGGAGAAAAAAAGGATCATCAATTATTAATTGGTTTTGCTGCTGAAACAGATAATATAGATGAATATGCAAAACGCAAACTTACCTCGAAAAACCTTGACATGATCGTTGCAAATAATGTGACGACACTAGGGGCGGGTTTCGGTACTGATACAAATGTAGTAACGCTTTTTAAAAAGGATGGAACACAAAAAGATTTGCCGATGATGACTAAACTTGAAGTTGCAAAAGCAATACTTCAAGAAGTGAAAAAGCTCTTGGATGGCGAGAATAAATGAAAATCGCAAGCATAATCGTCGATGTTCCGGCAATGCAAACAGATAAAACCTATGATTATCTAGTTCCTGATAAATGGAAGGACATCGTCGTACCTGGTATGAGGGTCGTTGTTCCATTTGGTCCCCGCAAAGTGCAGGGATTCGTTTTGTGCCTATCAGCTGAGGGAGAAGTGGAAAAATTAAAGGAAATTCATTCCTTGCTTGACCTTACACCTGCCTTGAACGAGGAGCTTCTTCATATTGGGAAATGGTTAACAGAAAAAACGCTTTGTTTTACAATCTCTGCATTACAAGCGATGCTTCCATCAGCCATGCGGGCCAAATATGAAAAAGAAATAAGATTACTTGAACCTTCAAACAGAAGTGAATTGGAGCCAGCCATTCAAGCTTCTTTTATCCAACATGATGTGATTAGTTGGGAAGATGCAGAAAAAAATGATTTACTACATATTTACCAAAAGGATATAAAAAAAGGTCTCCTTGAAGTTGTCTACAAAGTAAAAAATCGTAGCAACAAGAAGACAATGAAGCAGGTGCAGCTTTCGATTTCAGTAGCGGAGACTGAAAAAATAATCCACGAACTTCCAGCAACTGCTAATAGACAAAAAGAGGTACTTGTCTATTTTTTAAAGGACAATAAGCCAATCTTTTTAAAGGAACTTTTACAGAAGGTTGGCGTGACAGATAGCACGATTCGAACAATGGTCAAAAAGGGTTTTCTTTCAGAAAGAAATGTTGAGGTATACCGGGATCCATATGCGGACAAGCATTTTGAACAGACTACACCAATGCCACTAACAACGGAACAACAAAAAGCGATTTCTCCTATCCTTGCCTCAATTGAGGATGTTCTTCATAAGGTGTTTTTAATGTATGGTGTTACAGGAAGTGGGAAGACCGAGGTCTATATGCAGGCAATTGATGCAGTCTTAAAAAGAGGTAAAGAAGCGATCGTGCTTGTGCCAGAAATCTCTCTGACCCCACAAATGGTAAGTCGCTTTAAGGGCCGATTTGGCTCTCGGGTTGCCGTTATGCATAGTGGCCTAGGAATCGGAGAGAAATATGATGAATGGCGAAAGATATACCGTAAGGAAGTAAGTGTTGTAGTTGGGGCCAGATCTGCTATTTTTGCACCGTTTGAGAACCTCGGAATCATCATTATTGATGAAGAACATGAATCCAGTTATAAACAGGAAGACAATCCACGATATCATGCGAGAGATGTTGCTATTTTTCGTGGGCAACTCCATAATGCCCCTGTTATTTTAGGAAGTGCGACACCGACGCTTGAATCCTTCGCACGAGCCTCTAAGAATGTTTATGAGCTCGTAACATTAAAGGAAAGAGTTAATCAAAGACCACTACCAAGTGTTGAAATCGTAGATATGCGTGAGGAATTACGCAACGGCAATCGTTCCATGTTTTCAGGTTCTTTATTTGAAAAATTAACTGAGCGACTTGAACGAAATGAACAATCGGTTTTATTTTTAAATAAGCGAGGGCATTCCTCGTTTGTCATGTGTAGGGATTGCGGATATGTCGCAAATTGCCCACACTGTGAAATTTCGCTAACCTATCATAGAACACATCACCGTTTAAAATGTCATTATTGTGGTTACGAAACATTCATGCCTAATACTTGCCAAGAGTGTGGAAGTGAGCATATTCGCTTCTTTGGAACAGGCACTCAGAAGGTGGAAGAAGAACTTGCTAAGGTATTACCAGAAGCAAGGGTCATTCGAATGGATGTAGATACAACAAGCCGAAAAGGTGCCCATGAGAAGTTATTAAAAGAATTTGGTGATCGAAAAGCTGATATTTTATTAGGTACACAAATGATTGCAAAAGGATTAGATTTTCCAAATGTTACATTAGTTGGTGTATTAACGGCTGATACCATGCTTAACCTGCCAGATTTTCGCTCATCCGAAAAAACGTTTCAGCTTCTTACACAAGTCAGTGGTAGAGCGGGACGCCATGAGTTGCCAGGTGAGGTTGTGATTCAGAGTTATACTCCTGAACATTATAGTATAGAGCTCGCGAGCCATCATGATTATGACAGCTTTTATCAGAATGAAATGAGAATTAGAAAAGCTCATGCTTATCCACCTTATTACTATCTGGCTTTAGTAACCATCACACATCCAGAATTAACGAAAACGGTGGATGTTGCTGAGAAGATTGCAATCTATTTACGAAAATCTTTATCTAATCAGTCCATTATTTTAGGACCGGTAACCTCACCAATTGCTCGGATTAATAATAGATATCGATACCAATGCATGATAAAATACAAAAATGAGCCAAATCTTAATAAACTTTTAAAAGGGATAGTAGATCGTTATCAACGTGAAATTTCACAAAACTCACTTACACTTTCCATTGACTTAAACCCATATATTATGATGTAGTTTAAACTTCTGAAAAAAGAGAGAGACTAGTAGAAATGAGCAAGGCGCCCCTATTCCAGCTAGGGCAGGCCACGACCTGTGCCTGTCGCTGGAATCCTAACCGTCCGGCAAGTGCGACAAGCGTATGCCGAGCGATGACAGTTTTTTACCTACAGAAGCGATTGACTTATGGCTCCAGACGATGGCGCCTGGAACTAGATATGTAAAAAAGTAGAATGTTGGAGGAACACACTTGTCAGTATTACCAATTGTAAAATACCCTAATGAAATACTAGAGGTAGAATGTGAAAAGGTGACAACCTTTGATCGGAAATTATCAAAACTAATTAAAGATATGTATGATACAATGCTTGAAGCGGATGGTGTTGGCTTAGCTGCCCCTCAAGTTGGAATTGCAAAACAAATCGCAATCGTTGATATTGGAGACGAAAGCGGACTTATTGAACTTATTAATCCCGTGATCCTTGAGCGTAGAGGTGAACAGGTGGGTCCTGAAGGCTGTCTCAGTTTTCCGGACCTTTTTGGTGAAGTTACACGCAATGATTACGTAAAAGTAAGAGCTCAGAACAGAAGAGGGAAAACATATATAATTGAGGCAAGAGAATTCTTGGCCCGTGCGATTCAACATGAAATCGATCATCTCCACGGTATATTATTTACCTCGAAGGTGAACCGTTTTTATGAAGAAGGAGAAATTGAAGGGTAGGTAATTACATGGAACGTATTGTATTTATGGGTACACCGGACTTTTCAGTACCTGTTTTACGTCAAATAATCGAAGATGGATATGAAGTTGTTGCAGTAGTAACGCAACCGGACAGACCGGTTGGTAGAAAAAGAGTTTTAACCCCTCCTCCTGTAAAGGTTGAGGCATTAAATCATCGCATACCAGTCCTACAACCAAATAAAATTCGTGAAAAAGAAGAAATTGAAAAAGTATTAAGTTATAAGCCTGATTTAATCGTAACTGCTGCTTTCGGGCAAATTCTCCCTAATGAATTATTGGAAGCACCTAAGTTTGGATGCATAAATGTACATGCATCCTTACTTCCTGAGCTTAGAGGTGGTGCACCAATCCATTATTCAATTCTCCAGGGGAAGAAAAAAACAGGTGTTACTATCATGTATATGGTTGAAAAGCTAGATGCGGGGGACATTTTAACTCAAGTTGAAATTCCAATATCAGAAACAGACCATGTTGGTTCTTTACATGATAAATTAAGTGTTGCAGGTTCAAAGTTATTATCTGAAACTATTCCTTTGCTTTTAGCAGATAAAATAACACCAATAAAACAGGATGATTCTAAGGCAACATTTGCATCAAATATTAAGCGGGAACAGGAAAAGATAGACTGGACAAAAGATGGAGAAGATATTTACAACCATATACGTGGACTTCACCCGTGGCCAGTTGCTTATACCACTTTAAATGGCGATGTAATGAAAATATGGTGGGGCCACAAGGTTCCTTCTACAACTTATGCAAAGAGCGGAACGGTTGTTTCAATTGAAAAAGATGGGTTTATTGTTTCGACTGGGAATACTACTTATATAAAAATCACCCAACTTCAGCCTGCCGGTAAGAAAAAGATGAGTGCAGAGCAATTCATGATGGGGTCGAGTATACAGGTGGGAACTCAGCTAGGAGACAAAAATGACGAAAACTAATGTTAGAAATGTAGCACTTGAAATCTTATTGCAAATTGAAAAAAATCAAGCATATAGCAATCTTCTTTTAAATCAAATGATAAAAAAGCATGAGGTTAAAGGAAAGGATGTAGGATTACTTACAGAGATAGTATACGGAACAATTCAACGACGTGATACATTGGATTATTATTTAGTTCCGTTTTTGAAAAAGAGTAAAAAACTTGATCAATGGGTAAAAATCTTATTAAGACTTTCCTTATATCAAATGATTTATTTAGACCGAGTACCTGAGCGAGCAATCTTTTTTGAGGCAGTTGAAATCGCCAAAAGAAGAGGGCATAAAGGTACCGCTTCGCTGGTGAATGGTGTTTTACGTTCCGTTCAACGAGAGGGTTTGCCTTCATTAGACCAAATAACTGATGAAGCTGAAAGAATTGCTGTTGAAACCAGTCACCCTATCTGGCTTGTCAAGCGTTGGGCTCAACAAATTGGAATAGAAGAAACTCGGAAAATGTGTGAGGTAAATTGTACCCCACCAGAGCAAACGGGGCGTATTAATAGCCTGGTTACAACGAGAGAAAAACTTATTCAAATGCTAAAAGAAGAGGATATCGAAGCTGTTGAAGGTGATGTTTCTCTTGATGCGATTAAGGCTGTTCGTGGCAATTTAATTCATTCAAAGACATTTAAAGAAGGATATTTTACAATCCAAGATGAAAGCTCAATGCTGGTTGCGAGAGCACTTGGTGTTGAAAAAGGTGATCAAATCCTCGATAGCTGCGCAGCACCTGGCGGTAAAACAACACATATCGCCGAACTACTAGGAAACACGGGCAAGGTTTACTCACTGGATCTACATGAACATAAAATAAAATTGATTAATGAAGCAGTGAAACGATTAGGTATTGAAAATGTAGAGACAAAAGCCCATGATAGTCGAAAGGCTAGGGAAATCTTTGAGGATCAAAAGTTTGATAAAATTCTTGTGGATGCACCGTGCTCAGGATTTGGCGTCATAAGAAGGAAACCGGATATTAAATATACAAAATCAGTATCAGACAATCATAACCTTGCAAAAATACAGTTAGACATACTAACTGAGGTTTCATCTTTATTAAAAAAAGATGGTATACTCGTGTATAGCACATGTACAATAGATTACGAAGAAAATGAAGGGGTAGTTAAAACCTTTATCGAACTTAATCCCGATTTTATTCTGGATGAAACAATACAAAATAATCTTCCTGAAATAGTGAAACCATATATTAAAAATGGACAACTACAGCTTTATCCACATTATTTTGGTACGGATGGATTTTATATTGCAAGATTAAGAAAGCAGGTGTAATGTAATTGGAAGAAGTACAAACAACGAGAAGAAAAAAACAAAATTTACCGAGTTCTAAACCATCAATTTATTCACTTCAATTAGAGGAACTTGAAAAATGGCTAATCGAAAATGGAGAGAAGAAATTTCGTGGAAACCAGATTTTTGAATGGCTTTATACGAAGCGTGTAACAACATTTGACGAGATGACGAACCTTTCAAATTCATTAAGACAAAATCTAGCTGAGCATTTTACAATTACGACTCTTAAAACAATTATTCAGCAAACATCAGCTGACGGTACAATGAAATTTTTATTTGAACTTCATGATGGCTATTCGATTGAAACAGTGCTCATGAGACATAGCTATGGGAACTCGATTTGTGTAACAACACAAGTTGGATGCCGTATTGGTTGTACGTTCTGTGCTTCAACGTTAGGTGGACTCAAACGTAATTTAGAAGCTGGCGAAATCGTCGCTCAAGTTGTCAAGGTGCAAAAAGCACTAGATGAGCTAGGTGAACGTGTGAGCCATTTAGTTATAATGGGTATAGGTGAGCCATTTGATAACTATGATCAAATGCTTTCATTCCTAAAAATCATTAACCATGATAAAGGCTTAAATATTGGTGCTCGTCATATTACCGTTTCAACAAGTGGGATCATTCCAAAAATCTATAAATTTGCAGATGAAAAATTACAAATAAATTTTGCAATCTCTTTACATGCACCTAATACCGAAATTAGAAGTAAGTTAATGCCGATTAATCGTGCATATAAACTACCTGATTTAATGGAAGCTGTACGTTATTATATTGATAAAACAGGGAGAAGAATTAGCTTTGAATATGGGTTGTTTGGTGGAGTCAATGATCAAGTTGAACATGCCGAAGAACTAGCAGAGCTACTAAAGGGAATTAAATGTCATGTGAATTTAATTCCAGTCAATTATGTTCCTGAGCGCGATTATGTTCGAACACCACGAGAGCAAATTTTTGAATTTGAAAAGACATTAAAGAAGCATGGTGTGAATGTGACAATTCGACGTGAACAAGGTCATGATATTGATGCGGCCTGTGGTCAATTACGTGCAAAGGAGCGTAAAGAGGAGACGAGGTGAACATATGAGGTCGTTCTTTTTGACAAACCGGGGAAAAGTAAGACAAATCAATGAAGATAGTTGTGGTGTATACCATAACAAAGCAGGACAAGTATTAGCTGTAGTGGCTGATGGAATGGGTGGTCACCGAGCTGGTGATGTTGCGAGTAGTATGACAACATCCCAGCTACGGTCTTATTGGGAGCAAGTTGACAAGGTGACAACATCCGAATCGGCAGAAGAGTGGTTAAAAGAGTATATTTCTAAAATAAATTCAAACCTATACACACATTCACAGGAAAATAATGAATGCAAAGGTATGGGAACGACTGTTGTGGCTGCTATTTGTACAGAGTTGTTTTCAACTGTAGCCCATATTGGAGACAGCCGCTGTTATGTTCTAAACAGTCACGGGTTCAAACAAATTACCGAGGATCATTCACTTGTCAATGAACTTGTTCGTTCTGGTCACATTTCCAAGGAAGATGCAGAGCATCATCCACGTAAAAATGTCGTTTTACGTGCGTTAGGAACAGAAACTCATGTTCAAATGGACCTGAAAACCCTTATTTTAGATGAAGGGGACATGCTTTTAATTTGCTCTGACGGCTTATCTAATAAAGTCCCAGAGTCCGAATTAAAAAGCATTCTTGAAAGTGACGAAAGTATTGAAAACAAGAGTGAACAACTTATCCAATTAGCCAATGATAATGGTGGAGAAGATAATATCACACTCGTAATCGTCGATTACACACCTGAAAGTGAGGGAGAATAACCCTATGCTTATTGGAAGACGATTAAGTGGTCGATATAAAATTCTCGAGGTTATTGGTGGAGGCGGGATGGCCAATGTCTATCTTGCTCGAGATATTATTCTAGAAAGAGACGTAGCCATTAAAGTGCTGCGGTTAGATTTCTCCAATGATGAAGAATTTATAAAACGATTTAGAAGAGAAGCACATGCGGCTACAAGTTTGGCGCACCCAAATGTTGTAAGTATCTATGATGTTGGGGAAGAAGAGGATATTTATTATATAGTAATGGAATATGTTCCTGGCCAAACCTTGAAACAATACATACAACGGAATGCACCGCTTCATCCAAAAGAAGCGATTAATATTATGTTGCAGTTGACATCTGCAATCACCCATGCCCATCAAAATCAAATTGTTCACCGTGATATCAAACCACAAAATATTTTAATTGATCACGATGGTACTGTTAAGGTAACAGATTTTGGAATAGCAGTTGCGCTAAGTTCAACAACGATTACTCAAACAAACTCTGTACTTGGTTCAGTTCATTATTTATCACCAGAACAAGCACGGGGTGGAATGTCAACTAGGAAGTCAGATATATATTCACTCGGTATCGTGATGTTTGAATTATTGACAGGTCGAGTACCTTTTGAAGGTGAATCAGCCGTATCTATTGCCTTAAAGCATCTACAATCAGATACCCCATCACCCAAAAGATGGAATGCGACCATTCCACAGAGTGTTGAAAATGTTATTTTAAAAGCAACAGCAAAAGATCCATTTCATCGTTATGATTCCGTTGATGAGATGGAAGAGGATTTGCAGACTGTGTTATTTCCAAATCGAGTAAATGAAGAAAAATTTGTGATTCCTGATATGGATGATGAAGTCACAAAGGCAATTCCAATAATTAAGGATAATAGTCCATTATCAAGTTCTGAAACAATGGTAAGAGATTCTCAAAAGAATTCAAAACCAGTTGATCAGGACGAACCAAAGAAAAAGCAGAAAAAGAAAAAGAAAAAGAAGAATAAGCTTTTAGTTACACTTGCAATTATCTTTTTCTTAATTCTTGCTGCTGGAGTTGCTGCAGTAACAATTTTCCCAGCCTTATTTTTACCGAAGGATGTCGAAGTTCCAGATGTCTCAAACATGACATACGATCGAGCTGTTAACAAATTAGAGGAAGCTGGATTTACGATTGGTGACACGATTGAAGTCAGTGACCAAGAAGTAAAAGAAGGCTATATTGTTCGTACTGATCCTGAAGCAGGAGATTCGGTTAAGGAAGGCGCCACTATTGATTTATATGAAAGTACTGGTAAAGAGAAAGTGGCTTTTAAAGATTATGTCGGTAGAAATTTCGAAGAAGTAAAAGATAAGTTATTAAATAAAGAAAAATATTTAGCTGTGTTTTCAGAAGAAGAATTTTCTGACAGTGCTCGAGGAACAATCCTTAGCCAATCAATTGACGAAGGAGAAGAGGTTGTACCAGAAGAAACAGAAGTAACTTTTACAATAAGTAAGGGACTTGAAACTATTAAACTTGCTGATTTAACAAAATATCCTGCAAATGCTCTCGACGAATATTCGAATAGTACTGGTTTGATAATTGACTATGCTGAGGAGCAACACTCAGATGAAATTCCTGCTGGCCAGGCGATTTCACAAACACCTGCAGCAGGTTCTGAATTAACAAAGGGTGCTAAGGTTAAAGTAATTATGTCAAAAGGTCCCGAGCCTAAAGAGCCAAAAGAAGTAAAACAAACCATAACAATCGATTATACGCCGGATGAAGAAGAAATCCCGCAGTTAGTGGAAATTTATATTCAGGATGCGAATAATAACATCACCAAAGTTTATGATGAATTTGAACTCACTGAAAAACGTTCAATTGAACTTACCTTTGTGATTAACCCAGGTGAAACGGCCGAATACATGGTTTTAATAAATGGAAAATTAAATCAGCGAGATAAAATTCCGTATCCAGAAGAATAGGCGTCAATAGATAGTGTGAATTTTAAGCTACCTGACAAATGTCGTGGTGAATGAATTGAAACAAGGAGTGAAACTATGCCAGAAGGCAAAATTATTAAAGCATTAAGCGGATTTTATTATGTCCAAGGTGAAAACAGTGAACTGATTCAATGTCGTGGTAGAGGGGTATTTCGTAAAAATAAAATTACTCCATTAGTGGGTGACCATGTTATCTTTCAAGCAGAAAACGAAACAGATGGGTATATTTTAGAAGTATTAGAACGGAAAAATGAATTAGTAAGGCCACCAATTGCAAATGTTGATCAAGCTATCTTGGTTTTTTCAGCAATTAAACCCGATTTCAGTCCATTGTTGTTAGATCGCTTTCTTGTTTTAGTTGAATCAAACGACATAAAACCTATTATTTGTATTAGTAAAACGGATTTAATTTCCGATGAGTTGTTCCAGGAAATCCAGGAGTATGCAAAAATCTATCGGGAAGTTGGCTATCACGTTCTGTTAACTTCAACGAAGGTACGTGAAGGTCTTGACCAGCTTCTGCCTTTACTGGATAATCAAATTTCAGTTTTCGCAGGGCAATCAGGGGTTGGAAAATCTTCATTATTGAATACGCTACGACCTGATCTTGAATTGAAAACGGATGAAATTTCATCATCTTTAGGTCGGGGAAAGCACACAACCAGACATGTAGAATTAATTGAGGTTGGTGGTGGCCTTGTTGCAGACACGCCTGGTTTTAGTTCGTTGGAATTTTTGACAATCGAATTAGATGAACTTTCATACTGCTTTCCGGAAATTTATGATGCAGGAGCAAATTGTAAGTTCCGAGGGTGCACCCATATTTCTGAGCCGAAATGCGCTGTTAGACAGGGTATAGAGGAAGGGAGTATTGCGCAATTTCGATATGACCATTATGTAAGTTTTTTTGAAGAAATCAAGGATAGAAAGCCGAGGTACTAAGGATGATCAAAATTGCACCATCCATTCTTTCAGCTGATTTTGCAAAGCTTGGAGAAGAGATTAAGGATGTTGAAAATGGAGGAGCAGACTACATTCATGTGGATGTCATGGATGGTCACTTTGTTCCTAATATTACAATTGGTCCTTTAATTGTAGAGGCGATTCGACCGATTACTAAACTGCCATTGGATGTTCATTTAATGATTGAAAACCCTGATCAATACATTTCTGCTTTTGCTAAAGCAGGAGCAAACTTTATAACGGTACATGTCGAGGCGTGTCTTCACCTTCATCGTACCATTCAGTTAATTAAATCTCATGGTGTAAAAGCTGGAGTCGTATTAAATCCTGCAACACCTGTAGATACGATTAAGCATATTATTGAGGATATTGATTTAGTGTTGCTTATGACAGTGAACCCTGGATTCGGAGGGCAAAAATTTATTCACTCCGTGCTTCCTAAGATTGAGGAAGTTGCTAGGATGGTAAAAGAAAAGAACTTGAATGTTGAAATTGAAGTTGACGGAGGAGTCAATGAAGAAACAGCAAGGCTTTGTGTCGAGGCTGGTGCTAATGTTTTAGTTGCAGGGTCAGCTATATACAATCAAGTGGATCGGAAAACAGCAATTGAAAAAATCCGTAATATGTAAAAAGAGCAGATTTTCTGCTCTTTTTTTCATGTTTTATTAACTTGGGATACTATGTTTTCGAAATGAAAAAATAGATTGAATTGTACTTTTTTTTATCAAAAGGGCATATGAATGTTTTAAGTAGGATAAAAGAAATTGCTTTTATTTATATGTATGTACTATGGTACTATTTTTTTTCATTTGAATAATATTATAAAGTAGACTGTATGAATTCAATGAAAGTACGTGGATATTTGCATTGAGGAGGGAAAGTATGAAATTTTATACGATTAAGTTGCCAAAGTTCTTAGGTGGTATTGTCCGTGCCATGTTAGGATCATTTAAAAAAGGATAAAAGTGAACTGACCTAGCCAAATGAGACATATATAAAACACCTATCCATATTAAATTTAACACTTTTTCATTAATT
>NZ_JBPFDQ010000054.1:0-36889 GCF_059415045.1 Ferdinandcohnia sp. SAFN-114
TAATGTCACAATACTTATCTCAAGTATTGCCATTTTGGAGGTGTTTTATATTGTCTCACTATTTTAGGTTAGTCCAGTCAGGCCTGTCTTGGCTTTGACTTTTTTTGTTTAAAGTGGATACCTCTTAAAAGTTTGACAATTATGAACTTGAAGCTTGAAACAAGTATTATTGCCTTTTCATAAAATTAAATGATACAATATTCTTTATGTGAATGATGCGGGAGTGGATTCAATGAGTAAAAGAGATTATTATGAGGTACTCGGGGTTTCGAAAAATGCTAGTAAAGACGAAATTAAAAAAGCATATCGAAAATTATCAAAAAAATATCACCCCGATATCAATAAAGAAGCAGATGCTGCAGATAAATTTAAGGAAATAACAGAGGCTTACGATGCCTTAACAGACGATAACAAACGTGCTCATTATGACCAATTTGGCCATTCAGATCCAAATCAAGGATTCGGCGGCTTTGGTGGAGGTGCAGATTTTGGTGGTGGCTTTGGTTTCGAAGATATCTTCAGCTCAATCTTTGGTGGCGGAACTAGAAGAAGAGACCCAAATGCACCACGTCAAGGGGCAGATTTACAATATACAATGACACTTAAGTTTGAAGAGGCTGTTTTTGGTAAGGAAACAGACATTGAAATTCCGAGAGAGGAAGAATGTTCAACCTGTCATGGGTCAGGTGCAAAACCTGGAACAAACCCACAAGAATGTTCACACTGTGGAGGTTCGGGTCAAATCAATGTTGAACAAAACACAGCTTTCGGAAGAATTGTAAACAGACGTGTTTGTCACCATTGTAGTGGAACAGGTAAATTTATTAAGGATAAATGTTCTACATGTAGTGGAACGGGTAAAGTGAAAAAACGAAAGAAAATTCATGTGAAAATTCCAGCTGGTATTGATGATGGCCAACAGCTTCGCGTATCAGGTCAAGGTGAACCAGGTGTAAACGGAGGACCTCCAGGGGATCTATACGTTGTGTTCCATGTTCAATCACATGAGTTTTTTGAGCGTGACGGAGACGATATTTTCTGTGAAATGCCACTAACCTTTGCGCAAGCTGCATTAGGTGATGAAATTGAAGTGCCTACTCTTCATGGGAAGGTAAAGCTTAAGATACCTGCGGGCACTCAGACTGGAACAAAATTCCGACTTAGAGGCAAGGGTGTCCCAAATGTTCGTGGATATGGTCAAGGAGATCAACATATTCGGGTTCGGGTTATTACCCCAACAAAGTTGTCTGAAAAGCAAAAACAATTGCTTCGTGAATTTACGGAAATAAGCGGTAATGAAGCTCCAGATGAACAACATGATAATTTTTTCGCGAAGGTAAAACGAGCTTTTAAAGGCGAATGATACAGAATGGTTTAGTAACTTTTTAACAAATGGATTGGAGTTGGTAGTAATGAAATGGTCTGAAATTAGTATTCACACTACACAAGAGGCAGTGGAGCCGGTATCAAATATACTTCATGAGGCAGGTGCAAGTGGAGTTGTCATTGAGGATCCATTTGACTTAACAAAAGAACGTGAAAATGTGTTTGGTGAGATCTACCAACTCAATCCTGATGACTATCCTGATGAAGGTGTTATCGTTAAGGCGTACCTCCCAGTTAATAGTTTTTTAGGTGAAACTGTTGAAGAGATAAAAGAAGCAATTAACAATCTTTTGCTTTTTGATATAGACTTGGGCCATAATAAAGTCACTATTAGTGAAGTACATGAGGAAGAGTGGGCCACAGCATGGAAGAAGTATTATCATCCTGTAAAAATCTCTGAGAGATTTACAATCGTGCCTACTTGGGAGATGTACGAGCCTGTTCATAGTGATGAATTAATAATTGAATTAGACCCAGGCATGGCTTTCGGAACAGGTACACACCCTACTACTGTCATGAGTATTCAAGCTTTAGAACGAACAGTTAAGGACGGAGATACAATTATCGATGTCGGTACCGGTTCGGGTGTGTTAAGTATTGCAGCAGCAATGCTAGGTGCTAGTTCTATCAAAGCACTTGATTTAGACACAGTTGCAGTTGAAAGTGCAAAACTCAATATTAAATTAAACAAGGTTCATGATAAAGTTACTGTCTCTCAAAATAATCTCCTTGATGGTATTGAGGGACCTGTGGATCTCATTGTAGCGAATATCCTTGCTGAAATTATTGTCCGTTTCACTGATGATGCATCAAAAATCCTAAAACCGAATGGAGCTTTCATTGTTTCTGGGATTATTAATACGAAAAAACAAGAAGTAAAGGACAGTCTTCTAGCATCCGGATTCGAGATTGAGGAAGTACTTGTTATGGAAGACTGGGTATCAATGATTGCTAGAAAGATAAGCGAATAAGGATATTTGCAGGTGGTGGAAGAATAAATGCAAAGATATTTCGTCGATCATATTAACGAAACACAAGCTACAATTACAGGTGAAGATGTACACCATATAACACGAGTTATGAGAATGTCAGTTGGAGACTCTATTTTTTGTTGTTATAATGGTAGAGTAGCTATTTGTACAATTACTGAAATTACCAATGATACAGTTTTGGCAAATGTTGTAGAATGGGTAGAGAACTCGAATGAGCTTCCCATTAAGGTATGTATTGCAAGCGGACTACCAAAAGGGGATAAGCTTGAATATGTAATCCAAAAAGGGACGGAGCTTGGGGCATCTGAGTTTGTCCCTTTTGTTGCGGCACGTTCAATCGTCAAATGGGATGAAAAAAAAGGACAAAAAAAGGTTGAACGATGGGGGAAAATTGCAAAAGAAGCAGCTGAGCAATCCCATCGCGGAATGGTTCCAAACGTTACCAAACCATTATCATTCCGAGAACTATTGTCCTTTAGTCAATCTTATACTTATAAGGTAGTAGCTTATGAAGAGGATGCAAAGCGCGGTGAAAACTCTAATTTGGCACGTCTTTTATCACAAATGCAAAATGGGGAATCTCTTTTTGTTGTGATAGGGCCTGAAGGAGGACTAACCGAAAAAGAGGTTTCCTCATTAATCGAAAATGAGTTTATTTCCTGCAGCTTTGGACCAAGAATCTTACGTACTGAAACAGCACCACTATATGTTTTATCAGCTGTATCATATCATTTTGAATTAGCGAGGTGACAATCATGTCATTAGTTGCATTCCATACATTAGGATGTAAAGTAAATCATTATGAAACAGAAGCCATATGGCAGCTTTTTAAAGAGTCTGGCTATGAGCGTACTGAGTTTGAAAGCACTGCTGATGTGTATGTAATTAACACTTGCACTGTTACAAATACAGGGGACAAAAAGAGTAGACAGGTTATTCGTAGAGCAATCCGTAAAAATCCTGATGCTGTTATTTGTGTTACAGGCTGTTATGCACAAACATCACCAGCGGAAATCATGGCGATTCCTGGCGTTGATATTGTCGTAGGTACACAGGATCGTAAGAAGATGCTTGAATATATCGAGCAATACAAAGAAGAGCGACAACCGATAAATGGTGTTGGAAATATAATGAAAACACGTGTATATGAAGAACTTGATGTACCTGCATTTACTGACCGTACGCGTGCTTCATTAAAAATTCAAGAAGGTTGTAATAATTTCTGTACGTTCTGTATCATTCCATGGGCACGTGGTTTAATGCGTTCTCGTGACCCACAAGAGGTTATCAAACAAGCACAACAGCTTGTGAATGCAGGCTATAAAGAGATTGTTTTAACTGGAATCCACACAGGTGGCTATGGGGAAGATATGAAAGATTACAATCTCGCAGCTCTTTTACGTGACCTAGAATCAAAGGTGATAGGACTTAAGAGGATTCGTATTTCTTCCATTGAAGCTAGCCAAATTACAGATGAAATTATTGAAGTGTTAGATAACTCCGAAAAAGTAGTTAGACATCTACATGTTCCATTACAATCGGGCTCAAACACCGTGTTAAAGCGTATGAGACGTAAATATACAATGGAGTTCTTTGCTGAACGTCTTACAAAATTACGTCAGGCTTTACCAGGATTGGCAATTACATCAGATGTTATTGTTGGTTTTCCTGGAGAAACGGAAGAAGAGTTTATGGAAACTTATAACTTTATTAACGAACATAAATTCTCTGAATTACACGTTTTCCCATATTCAAAGCGTACTGGTACACCAGCCGCTAGAATGGAAGACCAAATTGATGAAGAAGTGAAAAACGAGCGTGTACACCGTTTAATTTCACTATCTGACCAATTAGCGAAGGAGTATGCGTCTAATTACGAAGGCGAAGTACTAGAGGTAATTCCAGAGGAAATTGACAAAGATGACCCGGCAAGCGGTCTATACATCGGGTATACCGATAATTATTTGAAAGTAAAGTTCGATGCCACTGAAGATATGATTGGAAAAATCGTAAAAGTGAAAATTACAAAAGCCGGTTATCCATATAACGAAGGTAAATTTGTAAAAGTCGAAGAAGAACTTTCGGTTGAACAAGAACAAAGAACGACTGCATAAAGATTAGAATAACGTAAAGAAGTTAATCGTTGGATTAGCTTCTTTTTTTTATCGCATAATATGAAAGAGAAGTGCTAGTCAAGCTATTGCAACAATGATATGATGTTAGAGGTACGTACAACTGAAAGTTGAAGGGAGAAATACATAATGACAAATATTGCAAAAATGATTGATCATACAGCATTAAAAGCGGATACTACGAAAGCACAGATTGAAACCCTTTGTGCAGAAGCTAAAGAATATGGGTTCATGTCAGTTTGTGTAAATCCAACATGGGTGGAAACAGCAGCAAGCTTGTTAAATGGTTCAGATGTAAAGGTTTGTACGGTTATTGGTTTTCCATTAGGAGCTAGTACTTCTGAAACAAAGGCATTTGAAACAAAGGATGCAATTGAAAAAGGAGCTACTGAAGTTGATATGGTAATCAATATCGGTGCTTTGAAGGATAAAAATGACGAATTAGTTGAAAAAGACATTCGTATGGTTGTTGAAGCAGCGAAAGGTAAGGCACTTACTAAGGTTATTATCGAGACATCTTTGCTAACTGAAGAGGAAAAGGTAAGAGCTTGTGAGCTTTCCGTCAAAGCTGGAGCTGATTTTGTTAAAACATCAACTGGTTTCTCAACAGGCGGTGCTACAGTGGAAGATATTCGTTTAATGCGTAAAACAGTAGGTCCCGATATCGGGGTAAAAGCATCCGGTGGTGTTCGTGATGTGAAGGGAACTCAAGATATGATTGATGCTGGGGCAACCAGAATCGGTGCGAGTGCGGGTGTTGCAATCGTCAATGGATTAACTGGTTCTTCAGATTACTAATAAAGAAAAAAAGCTGGCCAAATGGCCAGCTTTTTATGTAGTTCTATGTACTTTCGTGATAAAATCTGTTAAAACTCCTGCAAATGGTAAAAATAGGAGTGAACTGAGGACGTTAAAGATTAAACTAACGTGTGCGATTTGCACATCAGGATGTGATGTGAGTAACATGGCGATTTGACCAAGTACATTAATAAACGGGAAAAATAAGGTTACCCCGATTACATTCACCCAAATATGAGCATATGCCGCTAATTTTGCTTCATGCTTACTCCCAATACTTGCTATAAACGCTGTAATACAAGTTCCTATATTCGCACCAAGTAATACGGCGATTCCTGCATTTAAAGTTAATAGTTGTTCATTCATAAACCCCATAATAATTCCAGTTGTCGCTGTACTTGATTGAATAATAGAAGTTAAAATGGTTCCAACCCCTACACCAAAGAGATTACTTTGGTTTGTCTGCTGAAAAAAAGTATAAATTGAGGGGAAATCTCCTATAGGTCTTGCGAGTTGTTCGAATCCATTCATTGCCACAAACATGCATCCCAACCCAAACAAAAAGGCACCAAAACTAAAAACCTGCTGATTTCGAACAAATAAACATAAAAATCCTATGATTAATATTGGGACAATCCATTCGAATATATCAATAGTGATCATTTCTGCAGTAAATGTCGTGCCTATATTTGTCCCAAGAATAATTCCAAACGATTGTTTAAAGGTTAAATATCCAGTAGCAATTAATCCAACAACAAGAACCATAACAGCAGAACTGCTGTGGATAATTGCTGTAATGATCATGCCAGTTAATAAACCTTTTATCGGATTATTTGTAAAACGAATTAACCATACTCTTAATTTTTCGCCTGTCAGATTATATAAGCCTGTCCTCATAACAGTCATACCAAATAAGAAAATGGCGATAAATACAGCAAATAATGATATAAGTTCAATCATTCATCTTCACCCCTATCACATTGTATGGACAAGGCTGCTTGAAAATGACTATTTCAATTTATTAAACTTTTTACTTGTTAAATTTTTGGAATAAGTAACAAACTGTAAAAAGTAAGGATTTAGTAGGAATAGAGCATAAAACTTTATCAAAACTATTGAATATGAACTACTTTCTAGTGTTCAATTGTGATAAATAGTTGACCAAAAAACATGCATATATTATAATTGCAAAGTACATGTTTATTTTTTAGACGATATTTAGCTATCGACACTAAGAGAACCAATGGAACATGTGTCTTAATTAGATGTTAGTGGTTGTTTTCGGAGGGAGGGAATTAGAATGTCAAAAACGGTCGTTCGTAAAAACGAATCGCTTGAAGATGCTCTTCGCCGCTTCAAACGTACTGTATCTAAATCAGGTACTATTCAAGAAGCTAGAAAGCGCGAATTCTATGAAAAGCCTAGCGTAAAGCGTAAGAAGAAATCTGAAGCTGCTAGAAAGCGCAAATACTAAAAGAGGGTGTAGTTTTATGAGTCTTCTCGAGCGTTTAAATAATGATATGAAAACAGCGATGAAGAATAAAGAGAAAGATAAGCTATCTGTTATTCGAATGGTTAAGGCTGCTCTTCAAAACGAAGGCATTAAGCTTGGTACCAATGAGCTATCAGAAGAAGCAGAACTAACTGTTCTTACTCGTGAATTAAAACAACGAAAAGATTCCCTCCGCGAATTTAGTAACGCTGGTCGTGAAGATCTTGTTAATAAAATTCAAACTGAAATTGAGATATTAGAAGTATACCTTCCAGAGCAATTATCCGAAGAGGAACTTGTTGAGATTGTGAAAGCAACAGTACAAGAGGTCAATGCTTCTTCAAAAGCTGACATGGGCAAAGTGATGGCTGCAATTATGCCAAAAGTAAAAGGGAAGGCTGATGGCAGTCTCATCAACAAACTTGTTCAACAGCAACTATCTTAAACAAAGCACCTTACATTGTGTAAGGTGTTTTTCTTATATGGGAGGAAATAAATTGCTCGTTTCGCTGGCCTTGATCTTCATCTCCATACATACAAAACCCAAGAATTACCAACGAAAATAATGTATAGAATTACACAAAATATTGAAACCTCGCTTACATCTCAATCGTATAACATACTATCAAGTCGTAAAAATAAATAGAGAGGGGGGGAACGCCTTGAAAAGATTGAGAATATTTTTGTATCTTTCCATTATTGTTTTACCTTTACTCCTTACACTAACGCCCAATAAAAGCTTAAGTGCAACAGATCAGGTAGTTTACATTATTCCGTTGGAAGAAACGGTTGAAAAAGGCTTACATGCTTTTATTGATCGCTCGATTACCGATGCTGAGGAGAAAGGAGCCAATGTCATCATTCTTGAGATAAATACTCCTGGTGGGGCTGTTGATGCAGCAACTCAAATTGGAAAACGAATACAGGAAGCAGCTATTCCTACCGTTGCTTTTGTCAATAACGACGCCATCTCTGCAGGTGCTTTTATCGCCTTAAATGCCGATGAGATTTATATGTCTGAGAATGGAAGAATGGGGGCAGCAGGAATAATCGACCAGGCAGGGAATACTGCTGATGAAAAAGCCGTTTCTTACTGGCTTTCAGCGATGAAAGGCGCTGCTGAAAACAATGGTCGTGATCCGATTTATGCATTAGCAATGGCCGACAAAGAAATAGACCTGCCAGAACTAGGTGCTGAAAAAGGTAAATTTCTCACTTTAACTGCAAATCAGGCTCTCGAAGTTGGGTACGCAGAAGGTGTTGTAAAGAATCGAGGAGATTTACTAAAGACAATTGGCTATGAAAAGGCTGCAGTTGAAGAAGCTGAACTTAGCTTAGCAGAAAAAATTGCACGCTTTATTACGAACCCAATTGTCGTTTCGATCTTATTAACAATTGGAAGTTTAGGTTTAGTTGTTGAACTTTACTCACCGGGATTTGGTATTCCAGGTATAATGGGGATATCATCGCTACTACTCTTTTTCTACGGACATTTGGTAGCGGGACTAGCTGGTATGGAGTCCATTATCCTTTTTGTAATTGGAATTGTGTTAGTTCTATTGGAGTTTGTATTGCCGGGGGGGATCATAGGCTTGATAGGTTTAGGAGCAATTTTAACAAGCTTTTTCTTGGCAGGGAGTAGTGTTATGGTTATTGGAGTTTCATTATTAGTTGCTTTAGTAGCTACTGTCATTGTTTCAATTATTTTAGTTAAAATATTCGGAAAGAAATTACATGCCTTTAAAAAGATTATTCTCTTCGATTCTACCAATACTGAAAGCGGGTATGTGTCAAATAAGAATCGTGATGATTTAATTGGAAAACGAGGAATGGCCTTAACAACCTTAAGACCTTCTGGTACAGCAATCATTGGTGAAGAAAGACTAGATGTTGTCTCACAAGGGAATTACATTGAGAAAGACACAAAAATTGAAGTGATCAAAACAGAAGGTTCTCGAATTGTTGTTCGAGAG
Organism: Ferdinandcohnia sp. SAFN-114; assembly: GCF_059415045.1. Classification (NCBI taxonomy): domain Bacteria; kingdom Bacillati; phylum Bacillota; class Bacilli; order Caryophanales; family Bacillaceae; genus Ferdinandcohnia; species Ferdinandcohnia sp. SAFN-114. The sequence goes on from NZ_JBPFDQ010000054.1 coordinate 8,774, forward strand.
GTTACTGATATTGATAAATAAACTTAATCTAGGAGGAAAATTAGAATGCCAACAGGTATGATAACAATTCTAATATTAGTTGCACTTGGTATTATTTTATTAGCTGTACTATTTACATTTGTGCCAGTTGCACTATGGATTTCTGCACTGGCTGCGGGTGTCCGTGTAAGTATCTTTACATTGATTGGGATGAGATTGCGTCGGGTTATCCCAAACCGTGTCATTATCCCTTTAATTAAGGCCCAAAAAGCAGGACTAAATCTTAATACAAACCAACTGGAGAGTCACTATTTGGCAGGTGGTAATGTTGACCGCGTCGTAAACGCGTTAATCGCTGCACAACGTGCGAACATTGAATTAACTTTCGAAAGGGCAGCTGCAATCGATTTAGCAGGTCGTGACGTGCTAGAGGCCGTTCAAATGAGTGTTAATCCAAAGGTTATTGAAACACCATTTATCTCTGGTGTGGCAATGGATGGTATCGAAGTTAAAGCGAAAGCACGTATCACTGTGCGTGCGAATATTGACCGCTTGGTCGGGGGAGCAGGAGAAGAAACTGTTATTGCCCGTGTAGGTGAAGGTATCGTTAGTACAATTGGTTCACAAACTGACCATAAAAAAGTACTTGAAAATCCAGATATGATCTCTCAAACCGTTCTTGCAAAAGGACTTGATGCAGGTACTGCATTCGAAATTCTTTCCATTGATATCGCCGATATTGATATTGGTAAAAACATTGGTGCTGTGCTTCAAACAGACCAGGCCGAAGCAGATAAGAAAATTGCTCAAGCGAAAGCTGAAGAACGTCGCGCTATGGCGGTTGCAAGTGAACAAGAAATGCGCGCTCGCGTTGAGGAAATGAAAGCGAAGGTTGTGGAAGCAGAAGCAGAAGTACCTCTTGCTATGGCAGAAGCATTACGTTCAGGTAACTTAGGAGTACTCGATTATACGAACCTTAAGAATATCATGGCTGATACTGATATGAGAAATTCAATTGGTAAAAGCACACATCCAGAAGATGAAGAAAAATAATAATAAACTGAAATAAACCTCAAAATTTGAAGGGAGGTTTACATTGTGGAATCACCTTTGCAAGACTTGATTGAATTTGTAATGGCAAATGCTTGGATTGTGGTCATTATAATCGGTTTTGTTTTTAATACGTTCAGGCGATTTACCAGAGGGGAGTCAGAACCTACAACCCCGGTTCCAATGCCAAAACAGTTTAATCCGTTTGACCAAGAACGTAAACCTGAAAAAGATGAATATCAGGTTGAAACAAAATATGAAACTGAAGTAGAACCAGAAGAGATTCCCGATACTCAAGTTCCAAATACGTTTTATGATCGTTATCTAGAGCTTCAACAGCAGGGCGTCTATACAGAGACGGAAACTGTAACCAGGGAAGAAGAACCATTGCTAAAGGTTGTTAAACCAACTGCTTCTAGAGAATCAAGCCAAGCGAAAACATACTCGAAAAACAAGGTTGCAGAAGGTATTATATGGTCCGAGATTCTGGGTCCGCCTAGAGCAAAAAAACCATACCAAATCCGTCGTTAAGACTAGTGCTCTCATCTAGGAGGATGTAAAGGACCAAGAATTTTAAGGCGGCGCAGCTTTGAGGACCGGAGAAAGTAAGCCAACACAGGAGTTCGATGTCTCATTTACATCCTCCTTAAAAAATGTACTAAGAACCCCTTTTCACTCATAAACATGAGATGAAAGGGGGTTCTTTGTTATGCCTAAAAAACTAGGTCAACGAATGAAGAGTTGGATTACAAACAAGATGGAACTTCCTGCTGACGTCATGATGGATCTTCCAAGAATAACCATGATTGGACAATTACATATTTACATAGAAAATCATCGAGGATTATTAACCTTTTCAGATAAAGAGGTACGGCTATTACTGAAACAAGGACAACTTCTGATAAAGGGAAATGCATTTGTGATAAAAACAATTTTACCTGAGGAAATAATGCTCGAAGGAAAAATTGAACATGTGCAATATATTGAGAATTGAATCAATGAATCAGTAGGGGGATAAGCATGAAAAATCATTGGATGCACTTTTTTAGTGGGAGTGTCAAAGCTGTTATTACTGGAAAAGGTACAGAGAGATTCATAAATGAATGTGTACGACAAGGAATTGTCGTGTGGGATGTAAAGAAGCCAGGAACCCATGCCCTGAGCTTCTCTATGTATTTAAAGGATATAAAAAAAATTCGAAGGGTTGTCCGTAAAAATGATTGTAAGCTTCGCTTTATTGGAAAAAAAGGATTGCCATTTCTCGTTCAAAAGGCAATATACAATAGTGGATTTCTAATTGGAGCTTTTTTATTTCTTATCATTGTTACTTTGTTATCAAATATGGTATGGGGCATTAAAGTAGAGGGTGCTAAGCCAGAAACAGAACATTTAATTATTAAAGAGCTGAAGAAACTTGGAGTTGAAAAAGGGAAGCTTCAATTTTTTATTGAAGATAATGAGTCCTTACAAAGGCATTTAGAAGAAGCGATTAACGATATTACTTGGATTGGTGTGGAGTTAAATGGGACGACCTATCATTTTGAGGTTGTTGAAAAGAACCAACCTGACCCGCCGGAACAGTATAGTCCAAGAAATCTTGTTGCAAATAAAACAGCTATTATCAAAAAATTAATTGTCGAAGAAGGAAGACCAGTTAAAGCAGTAAATGATCTTGTTAAAAAAGGAGACATACTAGTTTCGGGCAAAATTGGAAAAGAAGGAGAAGAAGTCTACGTACCTGCTCGTGGGAAGATTTATGGCGAGACTTGGTACAAGTCTTCAGTAGAGGTAGAAATTACAACGAAACTTAATGTGATGACAGGAGAAAATAAAAAAAAGCATTATATCTCGATAGGGGATTTACGTATTCCAGTATGGGGATATGGTAAAGTTGAATATAAGGAATATCAAACTGAAATAGATAAGAGACATATCAAATTCTTTAATTGGGAACTTCCAATTGCGTATGAAAAAGTGGCTATTCGAGAAAGTGAAGAAATCACAAGAAAATATACAACAAATGAGGCTGTAGAAGAAGCAAAAAGAATAGGTCGGAATGCTTTAGAACAAGATTTGGATAGTGATGCCGAAATTATTGAAGAAAAAGTTTTGCGTCAATCCATTAACAATGGTAAAGTAAAATTGGAAATAAAATATAATGTTATTGAGAATATCGTCACTACGATACCATTAGTTCAAGGAGACTAAAGGATGTCAGAAGATTTAGTAATGAGTAAACATCAACTGGAAAATCCAAACGAAGCACTTGTGCTGTTTGGAAACAATGACCTCCACCTTAAAAGGATCGAGGAGGAATTAAATGTTTCAATTATAACTAGAGGCGAGGCACTTAATGTTTCAGGAAATTTAACAAGTGTTCAATTAGTTGAAGAAATTATTGAAAAGCTTCTTGGGGTAATTCGAAAAGGAATACGAGTAAGTGAACGTGATGTTATTTATTGTATTCAAATGGCGAAGAATGGAAATTTAGATTCATTTGAAGAATTATATGATGAAGAAATCACAAAAACTGCAAAAGGAAAATCAATTCGTGTAAAAACACATGGACAACGCCAATATGTAGCTGCCATCAAACAGCATGACTTAGTTTTCGGGATTGGTCCAGCAGGTACAGGAAAAACTTATTTGGCCGTAGTAATGGCTGTAAATGCACTAAAAAATGGACAGGTCAAACGAATTATTCTAACCCGCCCTGCTGTAGAAGCGGGTGAAAGCTTAGGATTTTTACCTGGAGATCTAAAAGAAAAAGTCGATCCATATTTAAGACCATTATATGATGGATTACATGACGTACTCGGAGCAGAACATACGGAACGACTAATAGAAAGAGGAACAATTGAAATTGCTCCATTAGCCTATATGAGAGGGCGTACTCTTGATGATGCTTTCGTCATTTTAGACGAAGCTCAAAACACAACACTAGCCCAAATGAAGATGTTTTTGACACGACTTGGTTTTGGCTCTAAAATGGTCATTACTGGGGATATCTCGCAAATCGATTTACCTAGAGGGGTAAAGTCTGGATTACATGAAGTAATGGATATACTGAAGGACGTATATGGTTCTGCCTTTATCTTCTTAGAGCAGTCTGATGTAGTACGTCACCCACTTGTAGCTCGTATCATTGAAGCTTATGAAAAGGCAGAAGCAGGACAATCATGACAAGACCCATGCGAAATGGGTCTTTTTTACCATTAGTGAAACTGGTAAAATCAGGTTAAAGGAGGTTAGAGAGATGAGGAAACCGAATAAGCTGCAACATAAGTTGTCCATCTTAAAAAGCTATCAATCCCTACATATTTTGATATATATCCTCCTTGCGGGAATTATGTTTTTAGTCATGTTTAGCAATGTGAAACCGGATGTTTTACAAATCGAAGCTTTAAAACCGTCTGAACAGACGATTCGTTCACCTTTGACAATAGAGGATAAGGTTGCCACAAAAACAAAACAAGATGCAGCTGCAAAAGAGGTTGAAGATGTTTTCACTCTCAAATCAGATTATGCAGACAATCAAGTTGACCTAGTCATTTCAATTTTTGATTCTATTGATGAAACAAATAATGAAGCAATAGATATACACAAATCAAAGGTCAAAGAGTGGGAAAACCTTTCGGAGGATGATCGAGGAGAAGAACCAAAGCAGCTCACAGCTTCTGAAAAGTTACAAATTTTAAAAACAAAACTTCCACAAGATTTAACTGATCGAATTCAAAACGATGTTCTTACAGCATTATTAACAGCTAGTCCCAATCAATTATCACGCACAAAGGATGCAGTTATCACCGCAGTTAATAATGTGATGAACACAAGAATTCCAGCTTCTGAAGTTGAGACTGCAAAAAATAAGGTAGTGGAGGAACTACGTTATTCAAGTGTAGATCCTGCTCTTCGAGAACCAATGCGGGAAATGGCGCGTTTTGCAGTTGTTCAAAATGTCTATTATGATGTTGAAGCCACGGAAGAAAAGCGACAGCAAGCGATTGAAGCAGTCGAGCCGGTTAAGATCCTACAAGGTCAAATTATTGTTGAAGAAGGACACTTAATCACTAGGGATATATATCGTCAGTTAGAGCTGCTTGGTATGACTAACACTAATAACCCTATACAGCCATTCATCGGCCTGTTATTGATTATTCTATTAATTATTACCGGGATAATTTATCATTTTCATAATGAGATGATTCCAACTGATAGGCATCGGAATATCTATTTGTTAATTTTTGCGATTATCTTTACTATTACCATTCTATTAATGAAGGGTATTAGTTTATTCCAACAAATCGATTATTCTGATATAGGATATATTGTGCCCGTGGCAATGGGGGCAATGCTGATAAAGCTATTGATTAATGAAAAAGTTGCAATACTTTCAAGCATGGTTTTTGCAGTTTGTGGAAGCCTTATCTTTAATGAAGGTGTGACGGGCACGCTTAATTTCTCAGCGGGGATCTACTTCCTGTTTGGCAGCTTAGCTGGGGTACTTTTCCTAAGTAAGCACAATCGTAGGGGGAAAATTCTCCAAGCTGGACTCTTCGTAGCTTTAATCAATATCTTAGTCATATTTTCCATAATGTTATTGCAAAACGGTAATTATTCAAGTCTAGACTATGGTTCTTCGATTATTATGGCCGTTTTATCTGGTGTAATTGCTGCTGTATTAACGATTGGGTTACTACCATTCTTTGAAGCAGGGTTTAATATTTTATCAACGATGAAATTAATTGAATTATCAAACCCAAATCACCCGTTACTGCGAAAAATTTTGACAGAAGCTCCTGGAACCTATCATCATAGTGTTATGGTTGCGAATTTGTCAGAATCTGCCTGTGAAGCAATCGGGGCTAATGGATTATTAGCTAGAGTGTCATCGTATTATCATGATATTGGAAAAACAAAGCGCCCGCATTTCTTTATTGAGAATCAGATGAATATTGAAAATCCGCATGATAAGATTGCACCGCAGCTTAGCAAAACAATTATTACAGCACATGCTACAGACGGGGCAGAAACTTTGAGAAAATTTAAGATGCCAAAAGAAATCGTGGATATAGCAGAACAGCATCATGGTACAACACTGTTAAAATATTTTTTCCATAAAGCTAAACAACAAAGTGAACGCGATATCCTAGAATCAGATTTTAGATATGTAGGTCCAAAAGCACAAACCAAAGAGGCAGCGGTGATTGGGATTGCAGATAGTGTTGAAGCAGCTGTAAGGTCTCTATCAAATCCTACTCCACATAAAATTGAATCTCTAGTAAATAGCATTATTGCGGACCGCTTACAGGATGGACAATTTGATGAATGCGATATAACTCTTAAAGAGCTTGATGTAGTTGCGAAAACACTTTGTGAATCACTCAAGGGAATTTTTCATTCAAGAATTGAGTACCCTGCCGAGACCACAAAACAGAAGGTGAAGGAAGCATGAGACTAGAAATTGATTTTAATGATGAAATTGGTGAAGTAAAAGAAGAAGAATGTAGATTAGTTCAAGAACTATTATTTTTGGCTGCCGATAAAGAAGGAGTCAGTGAAGGAACTGAGGTTTCTGTCACGTTTGTTGATAACGAACGGATTAAAGAAATAAACCGAGAATATCGTGACAAAGATCAACCGACTGATGTCATTTCATTTGCTATGGAAGAGATGGGTGAAGGGGAAATTGCGATTGTCGGTGAAGACATACCAAAAGTATTAGGGGATATCATCATCTCGATTCCGAGAGCAAAGGAACAGGCTGAAGATTATGGTCATTCTTTTGCAAGGGAATTAGGTTTCCTTGCTGTCCATGGTTTCTTGCATTTACTTGGCTATGACCACATGACAAAACAAGATGAGGAAAAAATGTTTTCAAGACAAAAGGAAATTTTAGAGGCGTATGGTCTTGAAAGATAAACAAAAGAATGAATGGTCACGCTTAATCAATAGCTTTTCGTATGCTTTACAAGGCTTGCGAGAAGCATTTTTTTCAGAACGAAATCTGCAAATTCATTTTTTTTTCTCGGTTATCGTTATTTTTTGTGGTTTCTTGTTTCATATTACAAAGGTAGAATGGTTGATTGTACTCCTTTTATTCGGTGGAATGTTTGCAATAGAAATGCTAAATACCGCAATTGAAAAAGTGGTTGATTTAGTCACGGATGAGTATCACCCCCTAGCCAAAAAGGCTAAAGATATTGCGGCCGGAGCTGTTCTTATATATGCGATAATCTCCATTTTAGTTGGATTCATCATTTTTCTACCTTATCTAATTTAGAGAAAATTCTTACAATTATGTAACAAATGAAACATAAACGATGATTTCGTGAACGTTTTTATGTAAAATGAAAATACACTTCCGTACTTAGATACGAAGAAAGGAAGAAGTAATAGTGAAAACAGAGGAACTAATCAACGAAGCGAAAAAAGCAAGAGAATTAGCATATGTTCCATATTCAAAATTTAAAGTAGGGGCTGCGATATTAACAAAGGATGGTAAAGTGTACCATGGCTGTAATATCGAAAATGCTGCATACAGTGTAACAAACTGTGCAGAAAGGACAGCACTATTTAAGGCTGTTTCTGAAGGAGATAAAGAGTTTGCAGCAATAGCTGTAGTTGCAGATACAGAACGACCAGTACCGCCTTGTGGCTCATGTCGTCAAGTGATTTCAGAGCTTTGTGGACGTGATACAAAGGTATTCTTATCGAATCTTAAAGGTGACGTACAAGAGATTACAATTGATGAACTGCTACCAGGAGCATTTACACCGGAGGATTTACATGGAAACTAAGACTAATTATAAATCAGGGTTTGTTTCAATAATAGGACGACCGAATGTTGGAAAATCCACTTTTTTAAATCATGTTATTGGACAAAAAATTGCTATAATGAGTGATAAACCACAGACGACACGAAATAAAGTCCAAGGTGTTTATACCGAAGAAAATTCTCAAATTATTTTTATTGACACGCCTGGTATTCATAAGCCAAAGCATAAGCTAGGCGATTTTATGATGAAAGTCGCTCAGAACACTCTTAAGGAAGTTGATCTAGTTTTATTTATGATCAATGCGGAAGAAGGTTATGGTCGTGGGGACGAGTTCATTATTGAACGACTAAAAAATATTCAGACACCAGTTTTTCTCGTTGTTAATAAGATAGACCAAATACATCCTGACCAATTATTGGAGTTGATCGAGAAGTACAAAGGACTTTATCCATTTAAGGAAATAGTTCCAATTTCAGCACTCCAAGGAACGAATACCGCTAGATTAGTTGAACAGATCAAAGTTTATTTACCAGAGGGACCTCAATACTATCCTGCTGATCAGGTAACGGACCATCCTGAGCGATTCATTATTACGGAATTGATTCGTGAAAAAGTTCTTCACCTAACGAGAGAGGAAATCCCACACTCGATTGCAGTTGTAATGGATTCACTCGAAAGAAGAGAAAGTGGAAATACGGTGTACGTTGGAGCTACTATTATTGTCGAACGTAATTCCCAAAAAGGAATCGTAATTGGAAAGCAGGGCAGTATGCTAAAAGAAGTAGGAAAACGAGCAAGAGCAGATATTGAAGCATTGCTCGGTTCAAAAGTTTTTCTAGAGCTTTGGGTTAAGGTTCAAAAGGACTGGCGCAACAAAAGTTCTCAACTTCGCGATTATGGCTTTAGGGAAGATGAATATTAAAGTCTAAGTATACGTAAATTCCAAAAAAATACACGGATTAGCAAAATTTATGTAACATGTTTTTTAGGATTTTCGGTCATGATATTCTTACAAGTGAATGAAATTGGAATAGTCTTTGCTAGTGTTTAAATTACAGAAAGGTGGGGTTACTATGTTAGATTTTACCTGGAAGGTGTTTAGTCAAACAGGTAATGTTGATACGTATCTTCTTTTTAAGGAATTGGAACAAGAGAAGACAGAGAGACCCGAGGCACAAAGTGAGGAGCTAGCAGAAATAGATTTTCCAATTACTTGACCATCCTAAAATAAGCGTCCTAAACCTTTATAAGGCATGTATGACGCAAATAAACAATGGTAATTGGATTGCCTAGTTGCCAACGGATGGTGACAGTAGTGCTACAAAAATGCGAAGGTATTATCATAAGAACAAGTGATTATGGTGAAACAAATAAAATCGTAACTTTGTATACCCGTGAATGGGGGAAAATAGGGGTAATGGCAAGAGGTGCGAAGAAACCTAGTAGTCGCCTCGCAGCCATTACCCAGGTTTTTACATATGGAAAGTTTTTAGTTCAAAAGACGTCAGGTTTAGGTGTTTTACAACAAGGTGAAACGATTTCAACCTTCCGAAGTATTCGGGAAGATATTTTCCTAACGGCATATGCATCTTATGTTGTCGAGTTAACTGATAAATGTACTGAAGATAAGAGATCAAATCCGTTTTTATTTGAAATGTTGTATCAAACACTAAATTACTTAAATGAGGGGTATGATCCTGATATTCTATTGTACATATATGAGCTTAAGATGCTGCCATTGCTTGGGTTGTATCCTCGACTTAATGAATGTACAAACTGTAACAGTACAGAGGGAGAATTTGCTTTTTCAGTTAGAGAGGGTGGCTTACTTTGCCACCGTTGTTATGAAAAAGAACCCTATCATTTAAAAGTATCGCAAGCAACAATACGATTGTTGCGCTTATTTTATTATTTTGATTTAAACCGATTAGGAAAAATTGCCGTAAAAGACGAAACGAAGAAAGAATTGAAGATGGTTATTGACATGTACTACGAGGAATATTCAGGCTTGTATCTAAAGTCTAAACGATTCCTAGACCAACTTGAAAATTTACGTCTAACCTAACGTGGCGCACTTGACATCGCAGTGAAATTGGAATATAGTTCAATTAAAATAAGAGTTCAAAAAGTTGACGAATCAGAAGCGAGAAGGTCAAGGAAAGAGTGCCTTGAGGACCGCAGAGATTCGAAGTCTTATCATTTGGCTACTTTTTGAAATTCATCTAAAAATATTTGCACGGTGAAGGAAAGTAGTACTTATTACAGTGAGTGTGCAAAAAGAAGGATAAAAAGGACCAAGAAGTTCGAGTCGGTGCAGCTTTGAGTAGCGGAACGTATGCAGTTAATACGTGAGCAGATGTTCTAGCACGAAGGAAAAGTGATTTTCTTTTCCAAGGAACGGAAAAGCAAGCCAACGAAGAAATTCGATGTGTCATTTTTACCGGACTTTTTGAACATCCGCTTTAGTTCATAAAAGCGAACCTAGGATGGTGGAAGCTAGGGTATGAACAGATAAGGAAGGCGTTCCAGAGTGTATCGCTTGAAAGAGGCAATAACTCATAATAGAGTTATTTGCAAATAGGGTGGAACCGCGGGTAAACTCTCGTCCCTATGTCTACAATTAGGCATAGAGGAGGGGAGTTTTTTTATTTTATGTTAAATAGTTTTTTCAATCTAGCTGCAGCGCCTAGAAACTCGAGAAACTTCAACTCCTCCTGCAGAGGCAAATAGTGCCTCTTTGTCGGAATATCCGACGCACAGGAAGTGCTAGTGCCGACGTTGCCACAGGACGTGGCGATTCTAGTTGGCCAGTTTCCTCGTTTCTGAGCAAGGCGCTTCCGCTTTATAATTTTGGAGGTGCAAGATTAATGAATATTCAAGAAATGATATTAACCCTACAGAAGCATTGGTCAGATCAAGGTTGCATTCTGATGCAGGCCTATGACGTTGAAAAAGGTGCAGGAACAATGAGCCCCTACACATTTCTCAGAAGCCTTGGCCCTGAGCCATGGAATGTGGCATATGTTGAACCTTCAAGACGTCCAGTCGATGGCCGTTACGGAGAAAACCCAAACCGCTTATATCAACACCATCAATTTCAGGTGATCATGAAACCGTCGCCTGATAATATTCAGGAATTATATCTGGATTCCTTACGTGCATTAGGAATTAATCCATTAGAACATGATATCCGCTTCGTTGAAGATAATTGGGAAGCACCAACACTTGGAGCAGCGGGACTTGGCTGGGAGGTATGGCTAGATGGGATGGAAGTTACTCAATTTACCTATTTCCAACAAGTTGGAGGCATTGAATGTAAGCCAGTGTCAGTCGAAATTACATATGGAATTGAACGTTTAGCCTCATACATTCAAGATAAAGAAAATGTATTTGATCTTGAATGGACAAAAGGATTTACAGTTCGAGATATTTTCCATCAGCCTGAATACGAACATTCAAAGTATACGTTTGAAACATCAGATACAGAAATGCTTTTTAACTTATTTAGCATTTATGAAAAGGAAGCGCATCGTCAAATGGACGAAGGACTCGTCCATCCAGCCTATGACTATGTTTTAAAATGTTCTCACACCTTTAATCAATTAGATGCAAGGGGAGCAATTTCAGTTACCGAAAGAACAGGATATATCGGCAGAGTTCGTAATTTAGCTCGTAAGGTAGCTAAGACGTTTTATGAAGAGCGGGAAAAATTGGGCTTCCCGATGCTGAAGGCAAAAGGAGACGATCGTAATGAGTAATCGAGATTTATTGATTGAAATTGGATTAGAGGAAATGCCAGCACGCTTTGTAACAGATTCTATGAATCAGCTTTCTGACAAGATTACAAATTGGCTGATTGAACATAATATTTCATTTGAGCAGGTAGAGAGTTTTTCTTCACCGAGAAGACTAGCAGTTCTTGTTCGGGACGTTGCTGACAAACAAAAGGATGTTGAACTAGAAGCAAAAGGTCCTGCGAAAAAAATTGCTTTAGACCAAGATGGAAATTGGACAAAAGCTGCAATGGGGTTCACAAGAGGACAGGGTGCTACTGTTGAGGACATCTTTTTTAAAGAAATAAATGGTGTGGAATACGCACATATCAATAAATTTATTCAAGGAAAAAACACAAAAGAAATCTTAGGTGAACTTGAGAATGTTATCGTACATCTTTCATTCCCTAAAAATATGCGCTGGGGCGATCAAGATCTACGCTATGTCCGTCCTATTAAATGGATTGTTGCTTTGTTTGGAGATGAAATTATTCCAATCACAATTACAAATGTATCATCAGGGAATAAAACATGGGGACATCGTTTCTTAGGCCAAGAGGTTGAAGTCACATCTCCTAGGGACTATGAAAAAGTGCTTATGTCTCAGTATGTTATTGCGGATTATTTAGAGCGTAAGGAAGCCATTAAGAATCAAATTAAAATACTTGAAGAAGACAATAATTGGGAGATTCCAATTGACGAAGATTTACTTAGTGAAGTAACGAATCTTGTTGAATATCCTACTGCTTTTTTCGGAAAATTTGAAGAAGAATTCTTGAATTTACCTGAAGAAGTCTTAATTACAAGTATGAGGGAGCATCAGCGTTATTTTCCTGTAAAGGACAAAAACGGGGCTCTGCTACCTTACTTTGTTGCAGTTCGTAATGGTGATCATAACTATCTTGAAAAAGTTGCTAGAGGGAATGAGAAGGTTTTACGAGCACGTTTATCTGATGCAGACTTCTTTTATAAAGAAGATCAAAAGTTAGAAATTGATAACTTAGTTCAAAAGCTTGATAAAATCATTTACCATGAAGAGATTGGTTCAATTGGTGATAAGGTTAGAAGAATCCAGCTTATCACTAAGAATGTGTCAGAACTTTTGAAAATTGATAGTCAAACACAGGAAAAAGCAAATAGAGCAGCCGAAATATGCAAATTTGACCTTGTAACCAATATGGTATATGAATTTCCTGAGCTTCAGGGTGTAATGGGTGAACGCTATGCACGAATAAGTGGAGAAGACGAGGCGGTGGCGGTAGCTATTAACGAGCATTACATGCCTAGACATGCTGACGATTCTAGTCCAACCTCCACTATTGGAGCATTAGTTAGTTTAGCTGATAAATTGGATACAATCATTGGATGTTTCTCTATCGGTATTATTCCAACAGGTTCACAGGATCCATATGCATTACGCCGTATGGCTTCTGGTGTCGTTCAAATCTTACTTGATAAAGGTTGGAATATTGGCCTTGAAGAACTAATCGATGATGTTTTAGATCTGTTTATTGAGGCAAAAGTTGCGAAACTTGAAAAACAAGAAATTAAGAAAGAACTTGTTCACTTCTTTAAATTACGAATCAAACATGAACTAAATACTAGAAACATCCGCTATGATATAATTGACGCGGTTCTTGGCACCCAGATTGGAAATGTTGGTCTTGTTATTAAAAAAGCGGAAATGCTTGAGAACAACAAGGACCATCAAGATTTTAAAACAACTATTGAGTCATTAGGTAGGGTTGTTAACATTGCCAAAAAAGGCGAAGAAGCTGAAATTAATCCAAGCCTTTTCCAATCTGAAGAGGAAAAGCATCTCTTTGAGAAGTTCACGGAAGTAAAGCCAAAAGTAATTGAAAGTCTAAACAATCATGAAGTAGCAGAAGCATTCCATTTATTAGCTTCATTGAGAGAGCTAATTGATCAATACTTCGAACATACAATGGTTATGGCAGAAGATGCGGCAGTAAGGCAAAACAGACTTGCACAAATGGTGCAACTAGCGAACATTATTTACTTAATTGGGGACATGAACGCAATTATTGTAAAATAAGCGCGAACAACATTTTGAACTCAAAAAAGAAGCACATTTAATAAACAAATTAAAAACTAGGAGCAGAAAAATTAGCTCCTAGTCTTTTTCTATTTACTATACGTGATTACGCAATTAGTATATAATAATTAATAATTAGTATAACTCTTTTCAATACTTTACATATTTAAAATAAATAGTATAGATTTTAGGAATGGTGGTGAGTACAATAGAACTGAGTAAGCGGCAAGAACAAATTGTACAAATTGTAAAAGACAATGGACCTATCACTGGTGAGGCTATTGCAGATCGTTTAAATTTGACTAGGGCTACTCTTCGTCCGGACCTCGCTATTTTAACTATGGCAGGATATCTTGAAGCCAGGCCTCGTGTCGGCTATTTCTATACGGGCAAAACAGGGCAGCAATTACTTGCGGATAGAATAAACAAAATTAAAGTGATGGATTACCAATCTATCCCTGTTGTGATAAATGAGAGTATATCTGTCTATGATGCAATTGTTACTATGTTTTTAGAAGATGTCGGTACATTGTTTGTAGTGGATAAATCATCACTTCTTGTTGGCGTTTTATCTCGAAAAGACTTACTGCGGGCAAGTCTTGGAAATCAAGATTTAAAATCTGTCCCTGTTACTATTATTATGACAAGAATGCCAAATATTACGATGTGTGAAAAAGATGATCTTTTAATTGACGTGGCACATAAATTGATTGAAAAACAAATTGATGCATTACCAATTGTTAAGCAATCGGAACGGGGTATCGAGGTAATTGGCAGAATTACTAAGACAAATATGACAAAAGCGTTGGTAGGACTTGCTGGTGATGAAATCCTTTAATGAGCATTTGATCTTTTAAGTTAGGAGATGGAGAATTAAAATGAGTAATCGGGTTGTATATGTAGTATCAGATTCAGTTGGGGAAACAGCTGAATTAGTTGTTAAAGCGGCAGTTAGCCAATTTAACGGCTCACATACAGAAATTAAACGAATTCCTTATGTAGAAGATACAGCTACATTAGCAGAGGTTGTAGCACTTGCCAAACTGAATAATGCAATAATTGCATTCACACTTGTAGTTCCAGACCTACGAGATTTTCTTGTAATGGAAGCTGCACGTGAAGGGGTAATTGTAAACGATATAATAGGTCCACTAATCGAAAAAATGTCTGGCCTTTATGAAAGTAACCCAAGATTTGAGGCTGGTCTTGTACGAAAACTCGACGAGGATTATTTCAAAAAAATCGAGGCTATAGAATTTGCTGTTAAGTATGATGACGGTCGTGACCCAAGAGGGATTTTGCGTGCAGATATCGTCTTAATCGGTGTTTCAAGAACATCTAAAACACCATTATCTCAGTATCTTGCACATAAGCGCTATAAAGTGGCAAACGTGCCAATTGTACCAGAAGTTGATCCACCCGAAGAACTCTTCAAAGTATCACCCAACAAGTGCTTTGGACTAAAAATTAGCCCTGAGAAGCTAAACCATATTAGACGTGAAAGATTAAAGTCATTAGGTTTAGATGATCAAGCGATCTATGCAAATATTAATCGTATTAAAGAAGAACTGGACCATTTTGAGTCTCTTGTGAATAAAATCAATTGTGATGTAGTGGATGTATCAAATAAAGCGGTTGAAGAAACGGCAAATATTATTTTAAATAAAATAAGTAATCGTAAAACAAAATAATCTTAAGACTACCTATACAGTAAAAAACATATCTCTAAAAAGATATGTTTTTTTATGGCGCTTGAAAGAAATTTGTATTATAATAAAAAATTGTGATAAAAATACATATTTTTAGGTTTAGAGTTCGATTGGATAGAATAAACTATATATTGAAGGTTGTCAAGGATAAATTATGGAATAGGTGAATTAATTTTCGACATTTTTTTCTTGATTCAGTGGTTCGCCTTCGAAAAATGATAGAATATTTACCCATAATTGCTCACCTAAAGATGGCCCAATCACAGATTTTTGAACTTATTTTTAATCTTTTCCCTTGAAAAGAAGGATTCTTCGGAGTGATGTAGAATAGAGAAATATGACGAAAAAAAGAATAAAATATTTGTGGATGCTGATGCATGTCCAGTTAAAGAAGAAATACTTAGCACAGCAGGTACATATAATATCAATGTTGTATTTGTAGCGTCATATGCCCATGTTATGTCGACCCCGATGGGTGGGAAATGGGTGTACGTGGATGCTGAGAAAGAGGCAGCAGATCTCTATATTATGAATCATGCAATAAAAAAAGACATCGTCATTACCCAGGATACTGGCTTAGCGAGTATTTTAGTAAATAGAGGTGTAAATGTTATATCACCTCGTGGCAAAGAGTTTAAGGAAGAGGATATGGAACAGATCCTCCATTTTCGCTTTTTATCTGCAAAAGAAAGACGTAGTGGTTCATATTCAAAAGGACCAAAACCCTTTACTGACGAAGACAGACAACATTTTACTAAAATTTTTAAAAAAAGTTTGTCGAATCTTGCAGGATTTAAACTCTAAACATCGAATAATTTAGTACTTGGGGATGTTATACATGGGATATCGAATACCCGAAGAAACAATCGAAAAAATTCGTATTTCTGTTGACATTGTTGATGTTGTTAGTGAATATGTTCAATTGAAGAAGCAAGGAAGAAATTATTTTGGCTTATGCCCATTTCACGGTGAAAATACCCCTTCATTCTCTGTATCTCCCGATAAACAAATCTTTCATTGTTTTGGGTGTGGAGCAGGTGGAAATGTATTTTCTTTTTTAATGGACCTAGAAGGGTACTCCTTTTCGGAAGCGGCAATAAACCTTGCTAATAAAGTGAACATAGATTTGTCAGATTATGAACAGCCAACTGCTGTTTCTGATAAAAACAATGAAGCATCAAAAATGCAAGAAGCACACGAATTATTAAAGAAATTCTATCATCACCTATTACTTAATACAAAAGAGGGTCAACCAGCGCTAGACTATTTAACCAATAGGGGCTTTACAAGAGAAATCATCGATAAGTTTGAAATTGGCTATGCCCTTGACTCGTGGGACTTTGCCACGAAATTTCTCCAGAAAAGAGGTTTTAGGCCTGAGTTGATGGAAAGGGCCGGACTGCTTGTAAAAAAGGAGGATACCGGTACATTCTTTGATAGATTTCGAAACCGCATAATGTTCCCGATATGGGACCACCAAGGTAAAACCATAGCATTTTCTGGCAGGGTGCTTGATAAGGGGCAGGAACCAAAATATTTAAACAGTCCCGAAACGATTATTTTTAATAAAAGCAAGACCCTTTATAATTTTCATCAAGCTAGACTTGCTATTCGAAAACAACAGCAAGTGGTTCTATTTGAAGGATTTGCAGATGTCATTGCAGCTGATACAGCTGATGTTCCTAATTCAATAGGTACGATGGGCACATCCTTGACGGATGAACATGTGAAAATAATTAGACGGAATGTGGAATCTGTTGTTATCTGTTATGACTCTGACAACGCGGGGGTAGATGCGGCTTTACGAGCTTCAATTATGCTGGGTGAAGCGGGTTGTTATGTTAGAGTAGCTACAATGCCAAATGGTATGGACCCTGATGACTACATTAGAAAATATGGCGCAGAGAAGTTTAAAAATGATGTAATAGGGGCAAGTCTTACATTAATGGCATTTAAAATGCAGTACTTAAGAAAAGGAAAAAATCTTCAGGATGAAGGAGATCGCATCCGTTATATAGAAGATGTTATTAAAGAAATTTCCTCATTAGAAAAGGCTGTAGAAAGAGACCATTACTTGCGCCAATTATCCAGTGAATTTTCTATTTCACTGGATGCATTAAAAACGCAACAGCTTCAGTATTATAAATCTGAACGGAAAAAAAGGGATAATTTCTCTTCGAATAGAAATAATACGAAAGCGAAACCTGCCGTATCAAAACATTTACTAAAAGCCTATCAAAATGCAGAACGATATTTAATTGCTTATATGTTACGTAGTCAGGATATTGCTGAAAAAATACAGGATCAGCTTCAAGCCGAATTTAATATCGAAGAGCATCGAGCGATTGTAACGTACTTATATGCATTTTATGAAGAAGGATTTGAACCAGATATCAGTACACTACTAACAAGGGTTCATGATGAGAGTTTAAAAAGGATTGTCACTGATATTGCAATGATGTCAATTGAAGAGGAAGTATCGGATTCTGTTTTATCGGATTATGTGAAACAGGTGTTGAATCACAAAAAAATGTCAATGATAAAAGAAAAAGAATCTGAGCAACTCGAGGCTGAACGAAGTAAGGATTATTTAAAGGCTGCTACAATTGCAAATGAAATCATTCAAATGAAAAAAGCATTAATTTAACAAATAGGTTTTCTAACCTCTATGTCTTACAAGTTTGGAAGGAGGGGAACAAATGGCTGAAAAGTCTAAAGAAGTCGATACAGAATTAACATTAGAGCAAGTTAA
This sequence comes from Ferdinandcohnia sp. SAFN-114, assembly GCF_059415045.1. Classification (NCBI taxonomy): domain Bacteria; kingdom Bacillati; phylum Bacillota; class Bacilli; order Caryophanales; family Bacillaceae; genus Ferdinandcohnia; species Ferdinandcohnia sp. SAFN-114. The sequence continues at coordinate 26,872 of NZ_JBPFDQ010000054.1, forward strand.
AGAAAAATTAACAGCACTAGGAAAAAAGCGCGGTGTATTGACATATGAAGAAATCGCAGAGCGTATGTCTGGTTTTGAAGTTGAATCAGACCACCTTGATGAATACTATGAGTTCCTTGGAGAGCAGGGTATTGAATTATTAGGTGATAGCGGGGATCATGATGTTGATGATGACAATGAAGATGATCCAAATATTCAAGAATTATCCAAGGAAGAAGAATTTGATCTTAATGATCTCAGTGTTCCTCCAGGAGTAAAGATAAATGACCCGGTGCGTATGTACCTAAAAGAAATTGGCCGTGTTGATTTACTATCTGCTGATGATGAAATTCAACTTGCTGAACGTATTGAACAAGGTGATGAAGAGGCTAAACGTAGACTTGCTGAAGCCAATTTACGACTTGTAGTAAGTATTGCAAAGCGTTACGTTGGTCGCGGTATGTTGTTCCTAGATTTAATCCAAGAAGGTAATATGGGACTTATTAAAGCTGTTGAGAAATTTGATTATCGCAAAGGATTCAAATTTAGTACGTATGCAACATGGTGGATACGTCAAGCCATCACACGTGCGATTGCAGACCAAGCTAGAACTATCCGTATTCCGGTTCATATGGTAGAAACAATTAATAAATTAATCCGTGTACAACGTCAGTTACTCCAGGACCTTGGGCGCGAACCAACGCCTGAAGAAATTGCAGAAGATATGGATTTAACACCAGAAAAGGTAAGGGAAATCTTAAAGATTGCACAAGAACCTGTATCATTAGAAACACCAATTGGTGAAGAAGATGACTCACATCTTGGAGACTTTATTGAGGACCAAGACGCAACTTCTCCATCAGAACATGCTGCATACGAGCTATTAAAAGAACAACTGGAAGATGTTCTGGATACCCTAACCGATCGAGAAGAAAATGTATTACGTCTTCGCTTTGGATTGGATGATGGACGTACTCGTACTCTCGAAGAGGTTGGTAAAGTGTTTGGTGTTACTCGTGAGCGTATTCGACAAATAGAAGCAAAAGCTCTACGAAAGCTTCGTCACCCAAGTCGAAGTAAGAGATTAAAGGATTTCTTAGAATAAACATTTTCATTTACATTCCGTAGTTTACTTCATACAATTGAAGTAAACTATTTTTTTTGTTCTAGCCCATCCGATGTGGGTCATGAAGACATTGCCACTTAATCGTGGAGTTTTTAGATTTAGATATCAATTAAACAAGGTGAGCGCTTTCATGAATCAAGATAGAAAAAAGATTATTATCAATGAAATTCTATATTGGCGTAAAAATAAATTACTGCCAGAAGCATATTGTAATTTCCTACTCTCGTTATATACAGAGGGTGAAGGAATTGAATCAACAAAAGAAACAATTTCAACTCAGAAAACACCATTTGTTTTGATTATCGTAATTGGTTCACTTTTACCAGTTTTATTACTTGTCACTTATTTTACTGAAATATCGACTAATTTGCAAATGGTATTAAACTTTATTTTTTTAATTATCTGCATTTTAGGCCTAATTACTCAAAGAACAAATTCACTTTTCGTTCATATTGGCTCCATTATTCTCGCTCTATTTATCTTGCTTTTAACAGCGAATGTAAGTGAACTCATTTTTAAAGGACAGGCACTATATTTAATCGGTATGATCTTTTTGAATTGTATCGGCTGGATTTTTGTTGGGGTTATTTTAAAGATGCGGTATTTTTTGATTGCAGGTATTCTGGTTAGTATAATTTCAGTCGTTACTTTATTGAATATTTAAATTATTTGAAAATTCGTCAACTCCCGATATAATAGATATGAAAACGTATACAACGGGAGGGGTATTATGAATTTCGATTTAACGACCGAGCAAAAATTGATTCAAAGAACAATTAGAGAGTTTTCCGAAGCAGAAGTTGCACCAGGTGCTGAACAACGGGATAAAGATAAACGTTTCCCAAAAGAAATTTTTCAAAAGCTTGGTGAATTAGGGATGATGGGTTTGCCGTTTCCTGAAGAATATGGTGGAGCAGACTCTGATACAATTAGCTTTGCAATCGTGGTCGAAGAACTAAGCCGTGCCTGTGGGTCTACCGGAATTACATACTCGGCACATATCTCACTTGGTGGTGCACCCCTTCATTTATTTGGAACAAAAGAGCAAAAACATAAATACTTAACCCCTATTTGCACAGGAGAGTCCTTGGGAGCATTTGGATTAACAGAACCCAATGCTGGATCAGATGCAGGTGGAACCCAAACAGAAGCCCTTCTTGAAAATAATCAATTTGTCATTAATGGAAATAAATGCTTTATCACAAATGCAAGTTTTGCAAAGCATTTAGCCCTCACAGCGATAACGGGCCGTCAAGGGACTAAAAAAGAAATAAGCGCAATTATAGTCCCAACTGATGCAGAAGGCTTTAAGGTTATTGATAATTACGAGAAAATGGGACTGAATGCTTCAAACACGACGGAATTAGTTTTAGAGGATGTACATGTACCTGAGGAGAACCTGCTTGGAAAACGAGGAGAAGGCTTCAGACAGTTTCTAATTACGCTGGATGGGGGAAGAATCGGTATTGGAGCAATGGCAGTTGGAATTGCACAAGCAGCCTATGAGAAGGCCCTAAATTATGCAAAAGAACGTAAACAATTTGGTAAGTCCCTTTCAAGCTTCCAAGCTATTCAATTTAAATTAGCAGATATGGCAATGAAGATTGAACTAGCACGGAATATGGTGTATAAAGCTGCTTGGTTGAAGGATCAAGGAAAAAATTTCTCAAAAGAAGCTTCAATGGCGAAGCTTTATGCCTCTGAAATTTGTATGGAGGTGACAAATCAAGCCGTCCAGATACATGGTGGTTATGGCTATATGAAGGAATATCATGTTGAAAGATATATGCGAGATGCAAAGCTTCTTGAAATCGGAGAGGGGACATCTGAAATTCAACGAATGGTCATCGCACGTTCAATTGGATGCTAAAATGAATAATAGCTCCTTACCAATTGGTAAGGAGCTTTATTATTTATTTTGACAAATTTGTGACATTTTTGTGTAAAATAATTTTACAATATTATGTTAAATAAGTTCTTGTACAAATAGGTCTTTTACTTCTATCATTTTTCAAGTAAAATAGAGAGTGTTTGTATAGAATAATAATTATATCTATTTTTGATGTACATAAGGTAAGGGAGGTCAGAATAATGAAAAAGAATCCATTAATACCATTTGCCCTGATTGCAGTTTTCGGTATTGGACTTATGTTCCTATTAGGCTTTGTTGGACTAGGTAACATGGATGAAATGGCAAACCAAGGTGAAGAGGCTCCAGAAACAGCAGCTGCTTCCCCAGAAGAAGTTGTCCAAGGTACATGTGCAGCATGCCATGGCCAAGATTTATCAGGTCAAGGTAATGCACCTGCATTAAAAGGTATTGATCTTTCCGTAGAAGAGATTCAGGATGTAATCACGAATGGTAGAGGTGCGATGCCGGCTGGTTTAGTTAAAGACCCTGCACAAGTACAAGAAATCGCAAATTGGTTAGTTGAACAAAAATAAATAATAAAAAAACCCTTTGCATAAATGTAAAGGGTTTTTTACTGCCATTCCCAGTAAGATGGAAGTTTCTACTGACATCTTGTATAATAAAAACTAAAAAATATTGTGTTAAAAAGGAGGATGAAAAGGACCGAGAAGTTCAAGGCGGCGCAGTTTTGAGTAGCGGATAGTATGTAGTGAATACTAGAGCAGACGATTTTGCACGCCGGAAAAGTGGGTTTCTTTTCCAAGGAACGGAAAAACAAGCCAACGAGCTTCCACAGGATGTGGTGACTTCGACGTTCGACACAGGACGTGTCGGTTTTTAGTCGAAGTTCCTCTATCGATGTGTCATTTTCACCGGACTTTTTAACTATCCTAAAAAAATGTGGTGCTATTATGAATGAAGAGAGATTATCGAAGCGGCTTGAAACGGTCGCATCATACATACCAAAAGGGGCAATTTTAGCAGACATCGGATCTGACCACGCATATCTTCCATGCTATGCATACTTAAATGGGTTCATCTCTGGGGGAATTGCTGGTGAGGTTGCAGAGGGGCCATTACAATCTGCAAAAAAACAAATCTCCAAAAGTAAGCTTGATTCCAAAATTGAAGCTCGTAAAGGGGATGGACTTGAAGTCATTCAACCAAATGAAGTTACATGTATAACCATAGCAGGTATGGGTGGCTCGCTTATTCGCTCCATTCTGGAAAATGGTAAAAACAAACTGCCAGGTGTAAAAAGACTTATCCTACAACCGAATATTGGCGCATCAGCAATTAGAGAATGGCTTATTGAAAACGACTGGGAGCTAATCGCCGAAGAAATCCTAGAGGAAGACAAAAAAATCTATGAAGTTTTAGTTGCCGAAAAAGGAAACCCCCTTAAGCCTTATCAGCATAAGGAACAAGAACTTTTACTAGGACCTTTCTTACTAAAAGAAAAAAATTCAGTTTTCGAAAAAAAATGGGCTCATGAACTCAAACATTGGGAAAAGATTTTATCACAGCTTGAGACAGCAGGTGAAACACCCGATAATCGGACACGAAAAGAAGAGCTTAAGCAAAAAATAAAAATAGTAAAGGAGACATTACAATGAGCAAAATACCTAATGGTTTTGAAGTGATACAAGTATTTGAGCAATTTTCTCCAAAGCACTTAGCCGTCGAAGGTGATCGAGAAAGAATCGGCCTTCAAGTTGGGACATTAAACAAGCCGGTAAAAAAAATCATGGTTGTACTTGATGTGTTAGAAAACGTCGTTGATGAAGCCATTTCAAATGATGTTGATTTGATTATTGCGCATCATCCTCCTATTTTTCGACCCTTAAAAACAGTTCAAACAGATACACCATCTGGAAGAATCATTGAAAAATGTATTTTACATAATATAGCGATTTATGCAGCACATACAAATTTAGACGTGGCTGTCGGTGGCGTTAATGACATGCTTGCGGATGCATTGGGTTTAACGAATGTTGAATTGCTTGCGCCGACCTACGAGGAAAAATTAAAAAAACTAGCTGTTTATGTCCCTCGGGAGTCTGCTGATAAAGTACGAGCTGCTTTAGGCTCGGCTGGTGCAGGTTATATCGGAAATTACAGTCATTGTACGTATAATACCCCTGGTACAGGCACATTCTTACCACACCAAGGGACAAACCCACACATTGGCGAAGTCGGTAAATTAGAAGTTGTAGAGGAAATCAAAATTGAGACAGTTTTCCCAAGTGGCCTTCAAAAGAAGGTGGTCACTGCTATGCTTAACGCGCATCCATACGAGGAGGTTGCTTTCGATATTTATCCCCTTGAAAATGAAGGTAATGTGCTTGGACTTGGACGTGTTGGCAATCTTGAACAGGAAATGACACTTGAACAATTCGCCTTGCATGTTAAAAATAAATTAGAGGTAGATGGACTTCGGGTTGTTGGTTCTCTTTCAGATAAAGTGAAGAAGGTTGCGGTGCTTGGAGGAGACGGAAATAAGTATGTTTCACATGCTAAAAGAGCTGGTGCAGACGTGTATGTAACAGGAGATATGTACTACCATGTTGCTCACGATGCGATGATGATGGGACTTAATATCGTTGATCCTGGCCACAATGTTGAAAAGGTCATGAAAACAGGGGTAGCTAATATCTTAACAGAGCGTTTTAAAGAAAGGAAATTCGAGGTTACTGTGATAACCTCAGAACTTAATACAGACCCATTTCGATATCTATGAAAAAAGGTACTCCAATTTTACTGGAGTACCTTTTACTTTAATTAAGATCGCTTTTGAACGTTTATTTTTTAGCTGCTTTTACCTTTGGTAACACTTTATGGAGTGGAACTTTTCGAGATCGTTCCCATGTTTCCTCATTTTCAGGATCGAATTGCTCTAAAAAGGTAATGACCTCTTTTGTAATCGGCGTTGGGGTGGAAGCACCAGCTGTTACGGCTACTTTTTCAACACCTTTAAGCCATTCAAGTTGTATATCACTTACGTCTGCAACACGATATGCTTTTGTTCCTGCAATTTCTTCGGAAACTTGTGCAAGTCGGTTTGAATTATTGCTTTTCGGATCTCCAACTACGATCGTTAAGTCGGCCACGGTTGCTTGTTGGGCAACAGCTTCTTGTCGGACCTGTGTAGCTAAACAAATTTCATTGTGGACTTCAGCATGTGGGAACTTTTCCTTAACTTTATCCATTACATGAAGAACGTCCCACTGACTCATTGTTGTTTGGTTGGTCACAACAAGCTTTTCATGATTTAGTTCAAGTTTTTCAACATCTTCAACCGTTTCAACAAGATGAACGAAACTAGGTGCTACACCTAATGCGCCTTCAGGCTCTGGGTGGTTCTTTTTACCAATATAAATGATATGATAGTCTTCAGCTGTTTTTTCCTTAATTAAATCATGTGTTCTAGTTACATCAGGGCAAGTTGCATCAAGTGTAACAAGACCACGTTCTTTTGCTAAATTTTTCACCTCAGGTGAAACGCCATGTGCTGTGAAAATAACGGTACCCTCTTTAACCTGATTTAGTATATCTAAACGGTTTGCTCCATCAAGCGTAATAATTCCTTCTTCTTCAAAGGCATCAGTTACATGCTTATTATGAACAATCATTCCTAGTATATATATAGGTCTTGGTAATGTTTTATCTAAAGCGGCATTTTTCGCAATTACCATCGCATCTACTACACCATAGCAGTATCCACGTGGAGCAATTTTGATTACTTCCATGCTCTTCTCCTCCTCAGTCAATAAATCGGATAGCTCATACCTATTGGTACTCTCGTAATCTCGTATTTATTATATCTGAGTATGAAGGATAATACAAAGTCTTTTAAATGTAAAGCTTTGGAACAGATTTACCGGTACCGCTTGCTTTTGAATTTTCTTCTTCATTTTCAACTCCTTCACTATTTGATGTCACATCCGATAGTGAAATAGTCTCATTATCTTCTTCTTCTTCTTGTTCATTCCCTGCATTTTTAATAGCACTATACATCCTAACCATTGCTGGGATGTTTTTCATTAATGGTCCATATTGTTGAACCATTGGAACTACAGATTCAGCCATTTTTAACGTTTTTTGTACATTTCCCATTATCGCACTAAGGTTTGAGGGATTTGCTAAACCTTGAAGGGTGCCAGGGTTCATTCCTTGTGAAGGATTAAAGAAACCCTGCATACCACCCATTCCTTGCATTGGGTTTGACTTTCCCATTCCAGGGATTAACTTTTTCAAAAGGCCACCTAATCCGGATCTTCCTTGTCCTTGCATGCCCTGCATTCCCTGCATACCACCGAACATTCCTGGTGGTCGAACCCCATATTGCTGTGGAAACATGGATGGCGGTCTCATCGGTCTCATTGCTCTCATTTGTCTCATTTGATTCATTGGTTGTCGTGGATAAAACATTTGCTTCTCCTCCTTTCAAATTACCTAGGTTAAGTAGAAGAATGAATCGGGTGATAATACCTTATTTTTAGGATATGCGGTGGGTGAATTAAATGTTTTCCCTATTGCTTCAAATGGGCGCAATTGGTATTTTGACAAGCTTTCCTATATAATAAATTGTTAGGTTATGAGAAAACATATAATTAAACCCAAACCTTGCAAAACAAATTCATATTTATATAAAATGAGGGATCGTAATGACAGTAAAAGATTTTGAACGTTTTCAATTTCAGCCATTTATACTTGAAGCATTAAAAGAGATAAAATTTACAAAGCCAACCGAAATTCAAGAACGGTTAATACCGAGCATTCAGCGGGGCGAAAGTGCGATTGGGCAATCACAAACTGGTACAGGTAAAACCCATGCATATATACTGCCAATTATAAATAATATTGATTCAGCAAGACAGGAGGTACAGGCCGTTATAACTGCGCCTACTCGTGAGCTTGCAACTCAAATCCATCATGAAATTGGAAAAATCATTAAATTTAGTGGAGAAAATCCCGTCACAGCAAAATTGTTTGTAGGTGGGACGGATAAAGCGAGGGCCATTGAAAAACTGAAAACACAACCACATATTGTGGTAGGAACTCCTGGAAGGATTCACGATTTAATTAAAGAACAAGCTCTTCAAGTTTACACAGCGAATCAAATTGTAGTCGATGAGGCTGATCTAATGCTTGATATGGGCTTCATCGAAGATGTCGACCAAATTGCAGCGAGGATGGCCGAAGACTTACAAATTTTAGTGTTTTCAGCAACCATTCCTGAAAAATTAAAGCCATTTCTAAAAAAGTATATGGAAAACCCTAGATACACTCATGTTGCACCTGAACAAGCTACCGCAGCCAAGGTAGAACATATACTTGTTCCTTTACGACATCGGAATAAGCTAAACCTTTTGCAATCTATGTTAGAGGTTTATAATCCATATTTAGCTATTATTTTTACCAATACGAAAAAGTTGGCAGACGAAGTAGCGGATGGGTTACTTACAAAAGGGATGAAGGTAGGAAGACTCCACGGAGACCTTCCTCCAAGAGAACGTAAAAAGGTCATGAAGCAAATTAACTCATTAGAGTTTCAATATGTAGTGGCAACGGATTTAGCAGCAAGAGGAATTGACATTGAAGGTGTGAGCCATGTCATCAATTATGAGCTACCTATCGATCTTGATTTTTACATTCATAGGGTTGGTAGAACGGCAAGGGCAGGCTACTCAGGAATCGCAGCAACTATTTATGAGCCAGGGGATGAAGATGCAATTATAAGGCTTGAAAAAATGGGCGTTACTTTTGTAAATAGGGACCTTGAAAACGGTGAATGGGTCAACATTGGTGAAAGAAACAAACGAAAGGCTCGCAAAAAACAAGTTGATGAAATTGATAAACTTGCACAAAGTCAAGTGAAGAAGCCTAAGAAAGTGAAACCAGGCTATAAGAAAAAGATGAATCAAGAAATGGAAAAAATTAAAAAGCGCCAAAAACGCTTAAAGAGAAAATAAACATGAATTATGATAATATACATTTATGAAATAGTTGGGAGATAGGAGAGGTATACCATGCTAAAACTTGGCTCACATGTTTCGATGAGTGGAAAAAAAATGCTTCTTGCAGCGAGTGAAGAAGCAGTATCATATGGTGCAAATACATTTATGATTTATACAGGGGCACCACAAAATACAAGACGTAAAAAAATAGAGGATTTAAATATAGAAGCAGGACATGCTCATATGAAGGAAAATGGGATTGATGATATTGTTGTACATGCTCCGTATATCATAAATATCGGTAATACTTCAAACCCCGCAACGTATGAACTAGGTGTCAACTTTTTACGTTCTGAAATTGAGAGAACAGAGGCGCTCGGTGCAAATCAAATTGTTCTTCATCCTGGTGCACATGTAGGCGCAGGCGCAGAAGCAGGAATAAAGCAGATAATTGCAGGTTTAAATGAGGTTCTGACAAAGGACCACAAAGTACAGATAGCATTAGAAACAATGGCTGGTAAAGGCACTGAATGTGGAAGATCGTTCGAGGAAATTGCCCAAATTATTGATGGAGTTACTCACAATGAAAAGTTATCTGTCTGCTTTGACACTTGTCATACTCATGATGCAGGCTATGATATTGTGAATGATTTTGATGGAGTCTTAGAACAATTCGATAAACTAGTGGGTCTAGATCGAATCAAAGTCCTTCATATCAATGATAGCAAAAACGATAAAGGGGCGAGAAAAGACCGTCACGAAAATATTGGGTTTGGTAAAATTGGGTTTAATGCAATCAATTACATTGTTCATCATCCATCCCTAGAAAATGTCTCTAAAATCCTTGAAACACCATATGTAGGTGAGGACAAAAACAATAAAAAGGCTCCATATAAGTACGAAATTGAAATGATTCGATCAAAATCATTTGATGAAGGCTTACTCGAGAAAATAACCAATCAGTAAAAGAGGCTGGGACAAAACCCTCCTCTGAACTGAAAAAGCCTGTGAATTTTTACTATGAGTAAAATTTCACAGGCT
>NZ_JBPFDQ010000055.1:0-35367 GCF_059415045.1 Ferdinandcohnia sp. SAFN-114
TAAGTAAGTAAAGCACTTAGAGTCCCCAGTATGTAGTGTATTAAATGAGGTAATAAATCAGTTAAATTACTACAGAAGCTAACGGGTGCGTTATTGAACAAACGGGGCAGGATAGTTGAAGAATCGAGTGCAAAATGTGAATAGATAGTAGATAAATTAATATGGAGGATACATATGTCATTTGGACAATGCCAGAGCATTAAGTCATTGATGTCAGGATTTGATAGACCTTGGTTTATTGCTGGAGGATGGGCAATTGATCTTTTTATAGGGAAAGGAACAAGAGAACATAAAGATATAGAGTTTGCCATTTTTCGAAAAGACCAAATATATTTGAAGAATTATCTCAAAGAATGGGAGTTTAAGAAAGTCGTTAATGGTAAGTTCCATGCTTGGGAAAGTGAGTTTTTAGAGTTACCAATTCACGAAATACACACTTTAAATATGTTAAGTGGCGACAAAATAGAAATTCTTCTAAATGAAACAAAAGAAAATAATTGGATATTTAGAAGAGATTTAAGGATATCATATCCACTCAATTCTATTGGTAGTATTAATGAAACAGGTATTCCATACCTAAAACCAGAAATTGTACTATTGTATAAGGCGAAAAACACAAGAGAAATAGATCATCAAGACTTTATAAAAATAAAGGATTATCTCGATAAAAAGAAGAAAAAATGGCTTGAAAATGCTCTGGAAATCCACGAACCAGAACATAAGTGGCTTAGATATTTAAGGTGATTTTTGTTGAACTAACAGGCTTAAATTACACGTCCTCCTTACAAAAAAATGAGGAACATTACTTAGTTAATTGCCATATGTACATATTATCCTTGATTCCGATTCTCTTCATATTTAATTTTTTTAAGACTTTAATTGATGAAATATTATCAATTAAACATTCAGCAACTATTTTTTTTACAGTACCGGTTGAGAATGCCCATTTAATAATTTCATTTACTGCTTCTGTAGCAAATCCCTTGTTTTGAGCTGCCGGTACAATCCCATAACCTACTTCAACAATATTTTCTGAGTCAGGTTTGCCTTTAAACCCAATATCACCAATGATTGTATTATCTTCTTTATTAATAACAAGCCATACACCCCATCCTAATAGGGAAGGGTCTTCTTTTAGTTTTTTCAAGTAATTGTTTATATGGCTTCCAATTTTAAATCCTTTGGTCGCATATACAGAAAATACTTCATCAGTGCAAGGGACAATTACTAGTCTTTGAGTTTGAAGTTCCATTTTTTCTCCTTGTTTACTTAATTTTAAATCATCTTCATTTCTCATTTATGTCTTCTTATAATTACTTTACTGTCCTATATATCCTCTGTAAACAATAATCGTAATAATTTATTCCACATTACTCAATGTTTTTATTGTGAAATCCTTCGCTTAAACATTCAATGCTTAAATTGAATAAGAACATCACATAAAATAACAAAAAAACTTGGGATGTCCCAAGTTTTTTTGTGTTAATTGTATTGTTAATTCCTTGCTATTTTCATTTCAAACCGTATGTTATTTGAACTGTGATTTTAAGTTTTCTTCACATTATCGGAAATCTTACTAAAACAGGGTGTTCATACTTAGATAATCTTTGTATCATTCTTTGGGGCTTCAAGTTTCATTTTTTCGAGCTCGACTCGCATTTTCTCAGTTTCAAGCAAGTAATTTTCATGCTTCAGCTTCTCTAACTCTAATTCATCTTGGATCATCTTATGTTTATATTTTGATTGTGTCTGAAAGTGACTCGTGATAATCGCAACAAGCGGAATTGAAAAAACCATTACAACCGCAACAATACCCGTCATTCTTTGACCTCCTTACAAAAAATCCGTTTCTTTATATATATTTCATTATACCAAATATACGGAAGAATAAGCCGTATGGTTTCAAAATGTGTAACCTTTTTTTAGAATGTTTCGTCAGTTTATTAAAAGCTCACATTTGGAGGACATATGATGAAAAAATGGATGTTTGTACTTTTAATTGCGATTTCTATTACTCTAACAGGTTGTGGAGAAAGTGATGCAAGTAGTAAGCTGTCTGGAAGAAAACCGCCGGAGACGGTGATTCAAATTGGAAATGAAACCTATCCAACGAAACTAGGTACGTACTGCTGGAGCACTTCAAATACAAGTGAATGTGTTGACACAGCTGGGCCTGAAGGATTATTGGAGGGAAAGGAACCGATTGTTGTGCCCCCAGGTGAAGAAATTACATTTATTATGGATTATGAGCCATTGCCAAATGAAGTGCACCTAGCTATTTACAATGGTGACAAGGAACAAGAAGTAAAAGTAGTAAATCATCGTTTTACGGCACCTGCGGAAAAAGGGATATATTACTATTCATATGGCGTTTGGTGGATGGATGAAAACGAAGAGAATGTATCAAACGGTGATGCGTTTTACGCCTTTGCACTCGAGGTAAAATAGGAGGACGTTATGAAAATAAGAAAAGCGGTATTAGCTGATGCATCAGGCATTGCCAAGGTGCATGTCGACAGTTGGAGATCGACCTATACAGGAATTGTTCCTGATGAGTACCTTCAGAATTTATCTTATGAATCTAGGGAAATGATGTGGAAAAAAGGAATCCCCAACGGCCATATATTTATAGCAGAAAATGAAGAAGGTGAAGTTGTAGGATTTGCCTGTGGTGGGCAAGAGCGGAGCGGGGAATACGGAAACTTTCATGGCGAGCTCTACGCCATTTATATTTTAAAAGAATATCAAGGGCGTGGCTTGGGTAAAAAGTTAGTAGCTCCTGTTGTAAGACAACTTTTAGGCAAACACATAACTAACATGCTAGTATTAGTTTTGGAAGAAAACAAATCCTGTCTATTTTACGAAGCACTTGGAGCCCGCAAACTAGATTCGGTCGAAGTCGAAATCGGCGGGAAGACACTGAAGGAAGCCGTTTACGGATGGGATGATTTAAAATCAAGCTTCGGCACGATAATGAACTAGGAGGTACAACATGCTAGCAATACTTGAAAAAAATGATTCCAATTACATAGCTACATTTGAACGTCACTTTTCACACTCCGTTGATGAGGTGTGGGCGATGCTAACAGAAAATGATAAACTACAATCATGGTTTTCAGAATTAAAGGTTGATTGTCTTCATAAGGGTGGCCGTCTCCTATTTGATATGGGGGATGGAACCTTCGAAGAAATGACCATCACTGACTTTAGTGACCACGCTGTTTTGGAATATACATGGGCAGACGACAAAGTCCGCTTTGAGTTGACCCCTGGGCCAAATGGTTGCAAACTTCTATTAATTGAAACGATCACAAAGTTGACTGACCATACCCCAAGAGACTTAGCTGGTTGGCATGTTTGTTTAGATATCATAGGTGTTTTACTTGATGGAAAACAAGTGGATGACCGTAAGAAGCTCTGGGAACCCTTATATGAACAATACGTCCAAGCCATAGCTAGCTTAACTAAATAACACTTCATAAAGAAGCCGATCCATAAGGATATGGCTTCTTTTTTATACGCCATCGAGCTCTCTTATTGGAAGATAATTCATAAAATTAAAAGGGAATTCAAAATATGGCTCGAATAAAGTAAATATCGAAGTCTGTTAAAAAAGGAGGCCAAGAAAATGTCACAAAAACTCATACGGGTCGGAACCACTTACCTTCCTGTTTCTAACGTGGAGCGTTCAGCTAGTTGGTACACTGAAAAACTTGGGGCTACGTTAAATTATATGGATGAGGACAAAGCCATCATCAATTTGGCGAATCAAAGCTTTTTCCTTGTTGCAGCATCGGAAGGACAAAACGCAAACTTCATAGATTCAAAAGGTAATGAACGCTTTTCACTAACTTTTGAGGTTGATGGTTTACAAGCATTAGAGAAATTACATAAAGAATTCAAAGATCTTCATATCACTGTAGGAGAAATCGAGGACCGTGGCCATGCAGGTAAGAACTTTGTATTTAGAGATCCAGACGATAACCAATTCGACGTTTGGAGCGAACTCAGTCCTACATTTAAAAAAGGAGGATAAATAAATGCAAGCATTACTAGTGATTGATGTCCAAAATGGCATAGTAAATTTTAAAGATTTTAGCGAGGAACTTCACAAAATTCAACAAATCATTCAAGATTTTAAAACGAGAAAACTACCAGTAATCATGGTACGTCATTTTGATGAGGTTGAGGAAAGTCCATTATATCGGGAATCTGAGGGCTCTGAACTGCATGAATCTGTCAGAGATTATGCGGATTATATCATTGAAAAAGAGACACCGAGTGCCTTTTTTAAAACAAAGCTAGCAAGTATTTTAGAGGAACTCGGAGTAGAGCACATATTTATTACTGGCTTTGAAACAGAGTTCTGTTGCATGTTTACCGCCATTTCCGGATATGATCGTGGCTATAAAGTAACCTTTATTGAAGATGCAACCGGAACCACAAACACTGAAGATACGTATGAGATGAAAGGACTTGATATTAATGACTTTGTAGGAACAGTCCTTAATTGGTCTAATGCTGTTGAGGTTCTATATTATAATGAGTATAAGGAGACCTATAAAAAATGAAGCAAGCACTTCAACTTAGAGAAGAGGGTCGTTTTAAGGAATCAAATGCACGGCTATTGAGTTTGGTAAAAGAGTCGCCAAATGATCCTCAGCTAAACTATCAGGTTGCCTGGAGTTTTGATGTGTTAGGTTTGGAATCGAATGCTGTCCCTTTTTATGAAAAATCGATCAGATTAGGTCTAGAAGGTGAAGACTTGGAAGGGGCACTTTTAGGTTTGGGTAGCACTTATCGGACCCTCGGAAAATATGAAAAATCAGCAGAGACTTTAGTAAAAGGTCTCGAGCTATTCCCTGAAAATCATGCGATAAGGTCTTTTTACGCAATGACACTATACAATCTTAATAGACACCAGGAAGCTATGGGAATTTTGCTAAAAAGTCTAGCCACGACCTCGGGGGATAAGTATATTCAACAATACAATCGTGCAATCAACTTTTACGCAGATAAGCTTGATGAAATATGGAAATAAAAAACCCTCCACAATCGGAGGGTTAGACTTCAATGATAAACGGAACAATCATCGGCTTTCGTTTTGTTTGGGCAAATAGGTACTGACCCACCGCTTTTTTAATTTCTCTTTTCATTGCATTCCACTGGTACTTATTTTCACTTTGCAGGTCTAGAATCGACTTTTTCACAAGTCGGTTCGTCTCCCTTAGAAGCTCTTCAGAGTCTCGATTGAACACAAAACCGCGCGTAATTGTATCTGGACCAGATATGATTTTCTGATCTCGTTTACTGAGTGTAACAACAATGACAACCATGCCATCCTCAGATAACTGCTTGCGGTCGCGTAAAATAATATCGCCTACATCACCGACACCAATTCCATCCACATATGTGTCTCCAGAAGGGACTTTCCGAGTTTGACGGGCCTCCGAATTTTGAACATCAACCACATCGCCATTTTGAATAATGAAGGTATTCTCCGGATCCACTCCAACGGATGCTGCTAGCAATTTGTGCTGATGTAACATCCGATATTCGCCGTGAATCGGGATAAAATATCTTGGTTTCATTAAGGTCAGCATGAGTTTTAATTCCTCCTGATACCCATGACCAGACACGTGCATTCCAGTTGCGCTTCCACCGTATAAAACGACCGCCCCAAGTTGGAACAAATTATCAATAATGCGTGATACATTTTTTTCATTACCTGGAATCGGACCGGCCGCTAGAATTACCGTATCCTCAGGAAGGATTTGAACATCTCGGTAACTTGCATTCGAAAGACGGGCAAGTGCAGCCAACGGTTCCCCCTGACTTCCTGTACATAAAATACAAACCTTCTCCGGTGCAAGATTGTTCACCTCTTTGGCATCAATCAGCATCCCATCTGGTAGGTTAAGGTACCCGCGCTCGACTGCAACATCTACCACATTCACCATACTTCGCCCAAGTAGAGCAAGTTTTCGGTTTGTTTTCATCGCGGCATCAACAACTTGTTGCACTCGACTAATGTTGGAAGCAAACGTTGACACAAATACCTTACGCCTTGCTTTGAAAAATGCTTCCTCTATACTGTTTCCAACTTTTAACTCAGTCGGTGTTGAACCAGGGCGCTCCGCATTCGTACTTTCTGATAATAGTACAAGCACACCTTCTCTCCCGATTTCAGCCATCCGATGAATGTCCGAATGTTGATCATTTACAGGTGTCAAATCAAATTTGAAGTCCCCAGTATGTACAACCCTACCCTCGGGAGTGTCAAACACAATTCCGAGGCAATCCGGAATACTATGATTTACTTTGAAAAAGGAAACTGAAATTTCTCCAAACGTAAGCTTTGAATCTGCATCAATAGTTATTAGCTCCGAATCTGCAATAAGTCGGTGCTCTGTCAGCTTTAACTCAATTAAACCTAGTGTAAATCGAGTCGCATAAATTGGTACATTGAGTTTTTTTAGAAAGTATGGAATCCCGCCAATATGATCCTCATGCCCATGCGTAATAAGTAATCCGCGAATTTTTTCCCGATTTTCTTCTAAGTAAGTAAGGTCTGGAATGATTAAGTCAATGCCAAGCAAGCTCTCATCCGGAAACTTCCCCCCACAATCAATCACCAAAATGTCATCATCATACTGTAGCACATACATATTTTTCCCAATCTCATTGATTCCGCCAAGTGCAAAAATCGATAATTCGTTGCTCAATACTTACGCCTCCTACATCTTAAATCGTGTTCTTAGTTTGACCAGAGTTTACTGGATTTATTTATAAGGTGTTCCAAAATATGTTAATATTAGTTTTGTGAGGGGGTACTGAACGTGAAACGATTACCATTTGAACGACGAAACGTACATTATAATGAGAAACTTTTTGAAATAGATGAGCAAATATGTGCCCTTTTAGAGAAGAGAAAAAATATCTCAAATGACAATCCAGGATTACCAAAGGAAGAAGTGATTTCTGGGTGGGCAAAAAAATATGGATTCTACGAAGAATATTTGAATGCTGTTTTTGAATCATTTCGAACTGAAAAATATTTCAAACCAAGGGTAGAGCCCGAAGGATTTAAGAAACACCTGCCGGTTTTAAAAGCTGTCGAAGTAAAAAATTTACTTTATACTATCAATTTTATACGACAATACTCGAACGCAAGTGTCATCAATTTAAATATCGATTGGGATGCATCAGAAGAAATCGAAGAAACGTGGGTACACACTTTTTGGGAATTAGAAATGGGAGACAAGTACGATTGCAGAACAGAAGGTGGTAGTGGATCAGGAGGCCATGTTTCTTTTAAATTTGTTGTGTCACCTCCACTACCAGACGATCCAAAGGGAATAGTCCTACAATTCACGGGAGATCAAACACCATATCGTGAAGCTCCAACTCGGGTAGAGTTTGAAATTGAATTATGAACTATTTTATGAAACTTAATGTAATGGGCACACTTTATGCCCTTGCTTTATTTGTTGCGATCGAACTAATTTTAAATGTTTATCGGATTAGTAGACTCACAGGCTGGGATCTTGGAAGTGTAATAAATGTAATCACTATTCTTGTTTTTGCGGGATTTGTTGGGGCAACCTTTTTGTTCATTTTGATGACAAAAAGGTGGATGAAGGCAAGAAAATCTAGTTACTGGTCTGTGGTACTTTGGGCACCATATCTTGTATTCTGTGTTTATATATTTGCTTCACTTTTCCCAATTATAGACCCCGGAGAAGTACCCAACCCAGGTGTCGGCCTAGTGCTCATTGCTGCTCTGTTTGTGTACCCATTTTATGTGGCTTTGGTGAATTTTGTCGGTGTGAATCTACGGAGAGGATAAGGTGTAATCTATGATTTTCAAATTGATCATTCTTGTTTTGGTGGTAATTTTGGTGGGTACTGCCGGCGAAACGTATATAAGAAGAAGGTTTAATATAGAAAAAAGAAGCAGGATATATGGCTGGATCAATAAAGTTCAGGCGAGCATTGAAATCGTACTATTTCTCGTGTTTATTGTCGGGCTTTGGTTCTTGATAAATCATATTTTTTTCTACATGATTGGTTTCTTTACCGTTCTTAATTCTCTCCGCGCTTTTATGCACTGGAAATATGAACCCGAAAAGAAGCACCATATCCTTTTTGTGTATGAATTAGTACTGTTAATGGCAGTTTGGGCTGTGGCATATTGGTGGATTTTTGGGTGATTTCAGGTATTAGCCATAAAATAAAAATAACGGCCATAAACTTTTTTTATTGGCCGTATTTTTGTGCTAACGGCTATAAAAGTTTAATAAAAGCCATAAATTGTCCCACGCTGAAAAGATTAATTAATTTTAGGCTGTTTTCGCAAACTTTGTTGTTTTTATATCGTTGACTTCCGCTTCAGGTGGACGCTTTCCGCGGGCGTGGCTTGAGCCTCCTCAACGAAATGTGGAGGCGGCTTGCACAGAAACGAGAAAATTGGCCACTCCGACAAAGAGGCGTAATTTGCCTCTGAAGGAGGAGTTGAAATTTCTCGAGTTTCTAGCCGCTACAACTGGACAAGTCGCTGCCGCTCCTGCGGGGTCTCAAGTCTCACGCTTTTCCCGCTGGAGTCGCCACCTTACGCTCCAACCAACTTGGTTTGCAATTTATTAACATAAAGCAACAATCTTTTAGAAAAGAGCCTAATTTTAAAAGGATTTAAAGGGATTTTGTCGAAAAAAACATTATCAAATCATAAAGGAGTTAGAGTTAATGAGGAAAAAAGAGTTAGAAATCCCTTTACGCATTAGAAAACTTGAAGCCGAACTAAAAAGATTACCGGAATCGCACCCAAAATATCAGGAAATTAGCGATGAATATGGCCGAAGGATGTCCGGTTATCGTGGTGAACAATCCTTAAAGTACTATTTGTCCTTTTTAAAAGAAAAAAATTACTCCATCTTCCACAACCTGCGTCTTCCTGACATCTCCGGAGAGCACTTTTTTGAAATAGACTTACTTCTAACCAGCCCCACATACCAACTAATCATTGATGCTAAACATTATCGCGGAGAATTATATTTTGACGGTAAGTTTGACCAACTGATCCAAACCTACAAAGATACGAAGAAATCGTACCACTGCCCGGTTGCCCAAATCAACAGGCACCAACTACAGCTAAAACGACTCCTCGAAACCTTTAAATTACCCAGCCCCCCAATTGAAAACTTAGTTGCCTTCACAAATCCCAATGCTATTATTGATGCCAGCAAAGACTTTAAACACTTTCATAAAGTCATAAAAAGCCCAAGTTTTCTTTCGAAAATAGATTTGTTTGAGAAGAGGAATAAGCAAGAAATATTGGATAAAAAACAACTTCAAAAAGTGTCAAAACTACTTTTAAAGAAACATACCCCACATGATCACGACATACTCGCACAATTCGGGATAAAAGAGCATGAACTCATTAAGGGCGTGCGATGTCCTAAATGCAACAAGATTCCAATGGAACGAACGCCCAGGTCGTGGCGCTGTACAAAGTGCAATTATACCTCTAAGACAGCTTATCTGAACTCTTTGGTTGATTATTCGCTTTTAATCGGGAACACAATCACAAATCAACAACTACGTGATTTCTTAAAATTGCCTACTCGTTCAGGTGCAAAAACAATATTCAAGTCATTAAATTTAGAGTATAGGGGTGATCTGAAGGCTAGAGTATATATCATCCCTGACGATTTTGAAAAAATCCTTAAAGAATTTGAGTGAAAATAGGGTTCGTTTAGTATTTATGGCTAATAATATTTTTTTATGGCTGATAAACAAAATTTATGGTCAATAATCAAGAAATATGGCCGATAATTAAACTTTATGGCCAATAGTTCCAAAAAGCAGGATTCCCCACCCCACGTCTCGAATGAATGAAAAATGTCAATCCTACATACTATCAAGGAGGTCTAAACCATGTATGAATTAAAAACAAAAGAGAATGACGCAAGTGTCATCGAATTTATTGAAAGTGTTGAGAGTCCGAAGAAGAAAGAGGATGCTTACAAATTATTAGATATTTTCACAGAAACGTCTGGATACCCGGCAAAAATGTGGGGGCCGAGCATTATTGGTTTTGGATCTTACCATTACAAATATGCCTCCGGTCATGAAGGAGATGCGCCACTTGTTGGATTCTCACCACGCAAAGCAAAAATTAGTCTGTATTTTGCACCTGGCGATACAAAGCGTGAGGAGCTTCTCGAAAAGTTCGGCAAGTACACAACTGGAAAAGCGTGTGTCTACATTAATAAAATTGCAGATGTCGATGTTGATGTACTTAAAGAGTTAATTACCCAATCCATACAATTTTTAAAAGAAAGGTATCCTGAAAAATAAGGTAAACTTATATCAATACATAAAATTAATCAAATATAGTTATCCCTCGAAATGAAGTACGATAGAAGTAACACATATTAAAGAGGCGATAAAAATGACTTATACCATTAAGGCAATTGACCACATTCAACTTGCTGCGCCAAAAGGCAGTGAAAACCAGGCACGCCATTTTTACGTAGCCATTTTAGGCTGCAAAGAAGTCGAAAAGCCAGAGACTCTTCGAAAAAACGGCGGTGCTTGGTTTACGTTTGGAACTGTGCAAATTCACATCGGTATCGAGGATCCGTTTGCTCCCGCCAAGAAGGCACATCCAGCATTCGATATCGAAAACTTAGAAGCCTTAAAACAACATCTTCTTAACAACAAAGTGGAGATAATTGATGACAACAACTTGCCGGGTGCAAATCGATTTTATGCGCATGATCCGTTTGGCAACCGCCTAGAATTCTTAGAATGGAAGTAGAGTTGAACCAATGAAAAACCAGTTACTCAATCCAGTTCCCGAAAAAATTAGACCTTGAACTACAAGACATCCTCGAACGAATCAGCAGTTCGAAGCCACTGCAAATATATGAATGAACGACAAACTGATTGCCCACACTATGGCTAATGTAGAATTTTCCATAGTGGAGGTGGTCAGTTTGCCTAAGGATACGAAAAATGAAAGCCTAGAACTTTCTTCAAATGATGCACTTCGCGGGAAGCCCTATCTCGATATCGATCGCACTATTATCGAGGGAGTTTCAGCGTATGTGAATAAAGAAACGAAAACAAAAGATGTATAGGGGCTTAAAGCCTCTTTTTGTTTTTTAAACGTAAGAGGAAAAAGTGAGTAGAGTCCAACAAGATAAAAAAAGGATGTCCCCTGAAATGAACCGTAAATGTTAGACACTCCAATCTAACGTTTACAAGGCATTTCACCCCGGACATCCTTTTAATTTAGCGTCCCAGATAGGAATCGAACCTACGACCTACAGCTTAGGAGGCTGTCGCTCTATCCTACTGAGCTACTGGGACATCATATAAAAAAATAAATACACTACAGTAGTTAATTATAAAATTAATTGCCGAAAAAGGTCAAGACATTGAAACGACAAATAAAAAATCCACTCTCCTTTTGGAAAATGGATTAGCATGAAATTGGAAAAGCCACAATTGCCGTAATACGCTAAGAAAGTTTAAAACCACCACTCCTCAAAGTGGGTGTTTGCAGAAACATTCCTGTATGTCCTTCAAGTCGCCATGGACGAAGGCCTGCCATTCCAGCTTCAATGTTAAACTCCCTATTACAGTTCAAAGGTTAAACTTTATTATGATTACGTACAATGTAGCTTGTATATGTATACTACATGATTGAAACGACGAAATCAAATGTAAAAAAAATCCAAAGTGTTGAATTTTGTCGTTGTCTTTTTCGGTCGGAAGCAATTGTTGTTAGAAATAGTAGTGAAATCAACAACATCTATAGTAAATAGAAAGAATTTTTGTCGAAAAAAATTTGAGAGCCTGTGATTTTTGAATACATTCGCTCAGCTTGAAAATACTATATAAAAAAAGTGATGAGGAGTTATGCAATGAAACCAACTAATGAGCAACTTACTTCGGCAGAAATGGGTAAGCTGTGGGCGGTCTACATGGGGAACTCAATGGCCATTTGCGTGTTAACCTATTATCAAAAACATTGCCAGGACCCTGATATTATGGAGATTCTTAAAAAAGCAAAAAGCCTCAGCGAAAAAATAATAACTGGAATTACAGAGATATTCAAAAAAGATAATTTTCCAATACCAATTGGATTCGACGTTAAAAAGGATGTTAACCTAGAGGCACCTAGATTGTTTGTAGATGAATTTTACCTTCATTATTTAAAGTATACTGCTAAGGCAGGGCTTAGCCTTTACTCTACTGCGATTCCTATGATGATACGGAAAGACGTTAGAGAACTTATTCTTACTATCGACCACAATACAATTCAATTTTTAGTTGCTCTAAATGAAATTCTAGAGAATAAAGGTTATTTAACAAAACCACCAATCATCCCAATCCCTAAGGAAGTAAGTTTTGTGGAAAAACAGAGCTATCTAGCTGGATTCCTTGGTGACGCAAGACCGCTACATGCTTTAGAAATTGCACACCTTCAAGATAATCTTGAAAACAATGTAGCAAGTAAAGGGCTATTGATTGGATTTAGCCAAGTAGCCACTCATAAAAAAGTAAGAGAGTTTATGCAACGCG
Organism: Ferdinandcohnia sp. SAFN-114; assembly: GCF_059415045.1. Classification (NCBI taxonomy): domain Bacteria; kingdom Bacillati; phylum Bacillota; class Bacilli; order Caryophanales; family Bacillaceae; genus Ferdinandcohnia; species Ferdinandcohnia sp. SAFN-114. Next base: position 12,595 of record NZ_JBPFDQ010000055.1, read on the forward strand.
GAGTGGAAATTACACATGATCATATTAAAGATGCTAGGGAAAAATTAAATGAAAATAATCTACCAGGGCATCCATTACTTGATGATTTAGTGGAACCATCATCCATCCCTCCTTTTTCAGACAAGTTGATGGTTTTCCATAAGATTGATATGTTCTCAATGAAGATTCGGTCTTATGCTAACGCAATGTCAACAAACGGTAGACGAGACCTTGGGATGATGTATGGTAAGTTCATTATCGATGTAGGAAAATTCGCAGAAGATGGCGCAAATATCATGATCGACGAACACTGGTTTGAAAAACCACCACATGCTGTCGACAGGAAAGCACTTCTTGATGACCGATAAAATGAAAAAGTCAGGCAACCATAGCCTGACTTTTTTATTTAGGTAACGTAATTTCAAAAGCTCGATTATTCCCCTTTTTGCTTTTTCAACTAGTTTGCTAATATTCAAATCCTGTCCTCCTTTCTTCATTAGTTAGAGAAACTAGACATCCAAAACGTTTCAAATTTATTAAAAGGATTTTAGTATTTATTATCGAAATACATATAAATCTTATCATTTTTAAAAAGGGCGGAAGAGAAAAATGCCGGAAACACATGGCAATATGTTTAAGATTAGACAAGCGGTCGGAGCAATCGTTTCTAGAGACAATCACTTGTTACTTGTACATAAAACAAAAATAAATACTCGAATAGGTACAGAAAACATAGATGGCGAGTGGGATTTTGTTAAAGGAGGAATCGAAGATAGTGATGTATCGCCAAGAGATGCAATCCTCCGTGAATTGCAAGAAGAAACAGGCTCGACCGATTTTTTGATCATTAAGCAGTTTGATGAAAAAATTAAATTTAAGTTCCCTGAAAAAATGAAAAAGAAAATCGGATATGATCGCCAGGAAACCACAATGTTTTTAGTTGAATTCACAGGTGCCAATTGCGACTTAGCTCCTGTAGATAAAGAAATTGCAGACCTTCAATTTATTCCGGAAAAAGAGGTCGGCGACAAACTTACTCACGAAGATACAAGAAGCTTTTTTATGAAAAATCTGTCTCAACAAAGCACAAAAAGACAGGATGGAAAAATGTGTGACAAGTAGAATGAAGGTAAGGAGTGAGGGAAATGAGTTGGCTAGAATCATTACAGAACGCAATTGATTATATGGAGGATCATCTGCTTGATGATGTCTCGATTGAGGAGATAGCGAGTCATGCAAATGCATCACCGTTTCATTTTCAACGGACATTTTCGATTCTAACAGACATTACAGTGGGTGATTACCTCCGCCGACGCAGGTTAACATTAGCAGCTGAAGAACTATCGAGAACAGACACAAAGATTATTGATCTAGCCTACAAATATTGCTATGACACTCCCGAGGCTTTCACAAAAGCCTTTCGGAAACAACACGGTGTAACGCCAAGCGATGTCAGAAAGGGGATTGGAAAGCTGCAATCATATAGCCGCCTGGTCATTCAGGTGAGTCTGAAAGGAGCAGATCCAGTGAAGTACCGAATTGTAGAAAAGGAAGGATTTAAAGCAGTTGGGGTGAAACGACAGTTTTCATGTGTGAATGATGAGCATCTTATGATGATCCCGAAATTATGGGATGAAGTGAATTCCGATGGTACCTGCGATTCATTAATTCCACTAATGAATGGCGAAACAAACGGAATATTAGGTATTTGTGTTAGCGAGCCAAATACCAGAGCAATCGATTATTGGGTGGCAGTGGAAAACAGAGATGGCGCATCAGGAAAGTACGACATTTTAGACTTACCAGCTTCAAAATGGGCCGTATTCGAGGTTCACGGCGCGATGCCACACGCGATGCAAGACGCATGGAAAAAAATCTACTCAGAATGGTTTCCATCAAGCGGGTATACGTATGCAGGGACTGCTGAATTCGAACTATACCCAGAAGGAAACGCAGCAGACCCCAATTACTACTCAGAAATTTGGATACCAGTAAAGTAAAGAGATAGCCCCAAGGAGATTCCTTGGGGCTTTAAATGTGGGGTAATTTTCGCTAGTGGCAGTAAGTTGGCGATTAGCGGCAGTATTTTTGGAATAGTGGCAGTATTTCCGAATTAGTGGCAGTAACCAAAAGGTTATAGTCCTGATTAAGTGAGTGATTCCTGAAAAAAACATGTCATCGCGACCACTTATGGCTGTTAATCGAAAAATATGGCTAATAAATAAAATTTATAGCCAATAAAATGAATTTATAGCCAATAATTAAAACTTATGGCTGTTAACCCAAATTTTTCGAAACGGCCTCTTAGCCCACAACCAAATACAATTAGACAGAAATTTCGGAAAAACATATAATGGAAATATCTAAAATACATATAACGAGTAAACGTTTAAGTAAGGAGGGACGAAATGAACTTAACACATATTCGTCTGTTAGTAGATAACTATAAAGAATGTTTCTTATTTTACCGAGACACATTAGGTTTTGAAGTTTCATGGGGGGATAAAGAATCCAATTATGCTGATTTTACTGGAATTGGTGGAGCGAAGTTGGGTCTTTTTGAAAGAAAACAAATGGTGGCTGCGATCGGTACTGAATATGTACCACTTGTAGAAAATCAGGACAATTCGGCATTGATTTTTAAAGTGGACAGTGTCGAGGATACATACGAAAAAATGAAGGATAAACTTGAGTTCATCACGAAGCCACACGAACAAGTTGATTGGATGCTGAAGGTTGCCCATTTTCGAGACCCAGCAGGCAATTTAATTGAAATCTATGAGAATCTTTAAACCTGCATTGTAAAACAAGAAGGAGTGCTGTCCATGCATTATGGCTGGGTTGTGGTTTGGATTACATTCGTTGCGGTATTGATAGCAGCTGGAATTCGCTCAATTACAGGTGTTATTTTAATTCCGCTAGAGCAAGAGTTTGATTGGAGCCGTTCATCCATTTCATTTGCTTTTGCTATTAATCTCATACTCTATGGAATTTCAGGGCCGTTCATTGCTGCGGGGCTTGAGAGATTAGGCGTTCGAAAAATCATGGCCTACTCGATGGTCCTGTTAGTTATCGGATTAATTACAAGTTTGTACATGACACATATCTGGCAGCTTCACCTCATTTGGGGAGTCATTATTGGATTAGGTTCGGGCGTTTTTTTATCCGTACTTTCAGCAAATATCGCAACGATTTGGTTTGAAGAAAAGCGCGGAATGGTTTTGGGTCTCCTTATGGCTGCAACCGCTGCGGGGCAAATGGTCTTTTTACCGTTATTATCATTTTTAACTGAGGAATTTTCCTGGAGAGTAGGAATGACTGTATTTATCGGACTAGGACTCCTAATAACCCCGATCATCTTTATTTGGATGAAGGATCATCCACGTGATAAGGGGCTTCTGCCTTATGGGGCAACCAAGGAAGAAGTGAAAAATGAAACTAAAAAGAATCCAATCAGTTCTGCCTTTGAAGTGCTATGGATTGGAATGCGCTCCGTACCGTTTTGGTTACTGTCAGGTAGTTTCTTCATTTGCGGCTTGTCGACTGCAGGTCTTTTAGGTACACATTTTATCCCAGCCTCAACCCACCATGGAATACCTGAGGTACACGCAGCGAGCATCTTCGCGTTCATGGGTGTTTTTAATATAATTGGAACGATGATTGCGGGCTGGTTATCTGATCGTTTCGACAACCGTTGGCTCTTATTTTGGTTTTATGGTCTTCGAGGACTGTCGTTACTCGTGTTGCCGTACGCTCTTCAGATGCAGTCGTATGTGATGCTTATCGCCTTTGCCGTATTTTATGGATTGGACTGGATTGCTACGGTTCCGCCAACGGTTCGACTCGCAGCTGACTTCTTCGGAAAAATAAATGGGCCGATTATTTATGGCTGGGTGTTTGCAGCCCACCAAATCGGATCTGGAGTAGCTGCATATTTAGGTGGATATTTTTACGAGGTTTTCCATAGCTACACCATCACGTTTCTATCCGCAGGAGTCCTATGTATCGTTGCAACCCTGTTTGTATTAATCATAAAAAAACAAGCCACAATCATTCCCCAGGACCCTAGTGTGACGGTTAGTAAATAAACGAAGAGGAGTATCTGGTTTTTTACTACAAAAAAAGAAGGTGTAATGAAAATGAAAAAAGGAAATCCATTTCTACATAAAATTGAAACAGAAGAAGAGTTGCGCTCGATGATGGGTACTCCAAGTGAGTTAGTCAAAAGAAAAGCTATTTCTTATCTTGATCAAAATTGTGTAGAGTTCATTTCTAACTCACCATTTCTTGTCCTTTCCACGTCTGATGAATCTGGCTTTTGTGACGTCTCTCCAAGGGGAGATCATGCAGGTTTTGTTCAGGTGTTAAGCAAGAAGTATTTACTCATACCCGAGAGACCTGGGAATAAGAGAATGGACTCACTTCGAAATATTTTAACGAATCCTAGGATAGGTCTTCTTTTTATGATTCCAGGATTAGGTGAAACAATGAGAGTGAATGGAAAAGCCACGGTGGTCAAGGACCATGAACTCTTTGAGGAAATGGCCGTTAATGGGAAAAAGCCACTGATAGGCATAGGAGTTGAGGTAGAGGAGTGCTTTATCCATTGTGCCAAAGCCTTTATCCGTTCAGGATTATGGAAGCCTGATTCTTGGCCGGATCAAACGCAATTACCATCTCCAGCAAAAATGTTACTTGAACACACGAAACTCCCTCATGCAACAAGAGAATCAATCCAGAGTAGCCTTGAAGAAAGTTATTCGAAAAGACTTTATTAGATTGGTAGGACGAATTAAGATGTACGTAAATAGGTGCGTTAATCCATAAAGGGTTAAACGCACCTATTCTTGTTTGACAAATAATTCTATTACAGCGCGGGATTAGGGTATTTTACCCCCGTTGTTTTTCTTTCTCCAAAACCAATAGTTTAATCAACGCTTTGCAACACATCACAATACCAGTGAGAAATGCTGCAAGGGTATAGCCAAAGGGTAAGTAAAAAAAGCAAAACAAAGTGGAGACAAACAACCAAATAAGCCAAAAAAGTAACTCTTTATTCATTTGTTGCATTCACTTTCTCAGCATCGATGATATGTTCACTGATTACTTTTGCCAGCGCATCAACTGTGTTTTTTATTTCTTTCATGTCATTATCGACGCCACCGACCTCGATGAGAATGGAGTTTTCCGCTAAGTCCTGATTGTACACTCCATTTCCTTGGTCCAGTCCCTTTCCGATCACACCCCTGCTGATTCCTGGGAACTGCGATTCGATAGATTTATCTAGAGCCTCGGCTAAGGCATAGCTTCGTTCAAAATTTCGACTCGCTTTTCCTACCACAAAAAATACTCTCGCATATGGTTTATTGTTAATGGTAACAGTTGTTACATCTTTTCGAACACTGTCACGATGAATATCGATTAGAAAGTCGATATCGGAGTCACTAGCCATTGCCGATTGAACAATCTCACGCGAGACTGCATAAGATTCAGTCGTGTCCCACCCTTTTTCCTTCAATAATTGCCCAATATTCGTCTTATCGACAACTGCCCCAATTCCGTATTTTTCTAACTCTTTTCCTAGAAGTTCGCCAACAACTGTAATGTTTGTTTTAGAATCGACCGCTTTATTCATGTCCGGGTCACTTGTGAGTCCAAGAAGAGGTAAGTAGGATTCATAACTGTGAGAGTGGTAGATTAGCACCTTTTTATCCGTGGCTAGATTGACTGGTGGAGTTTTCGGATCTTCCTTATTAAACTCATCCAGTTCCTTTTGAGCCATTTCTCTTTCTTGTAGTAAGACATCCAAAGGTGGGGCCGATTCGTATGGAAGATTGGTAAAATCTGTACCCTCCCCAGATATCAGGATTTCGGTATGATGCAAAGATAATCCGGGTAGTTCATGGCCGAAAAAGCTTCGCAAATCACCATAATTAAATTGAAAGGTTGATTCTACTAAGGTTTTTGTGAAAGATTCTTGTTCCACGGTTAAAGATTGTCCGAAATAGGCATTTTCAGATTCAAGTAATTTTACAAAAAACTTAGTTGGAAAGGTTCGAATGTTAATATCGATTTCGCGAAAACTCATCCAATCTTTTTTAATAGAGGATATGCTTGATGCGGCTGCAAAACAAATGAGTACGGTTAAGATAAACAGAAGGGCGACTCGTGGAATCAACATTTGCCCATACCCTAAATTTTTCATGATATCCGTCCTTTATTGCTTTTGGACATATATATGAATAATTGTACCTAAATAGAATGTCTATTTTCCTATGATCGATTTTGTTCAAATGAAAAAAGCATGGCGGACCATGCTTTCCAGGGCAAAACTCTCTTACTTATCTTCTCGTAATAAATACTCATTTCCATCTTGATCGTAGAAGGTGAACATAGAGCCATACGGCATTTTTTGTAGTTCCCCAACTTTAACTCCATTTGAGTTCATATTTTCATAAGCAGTGTCGATATCAGTTGTGCTGAAAAGAATCGATGGATGAGAAACCTTTGATGGGTCATGCTGCTCCATAGCTGTCTTCGCATAGAGTACCAACGTCGTAAACTCGTTCTCACTTGGACCAACTTCTATCCAAGAGAATTCGGGTCCCATTGGTTGTTCAAACTTTAAAACAAAGCCAAGTTTGTTCACCCAGAAATCCTTTGCTTGTTCTTGATCTTCCACATAAACAGTTACTTTACCAATTTTATTAATCATCATTATCACCTATTTCTATAGTTTCATCTAAATGTTAACAAATCAGCAAGTAAAAACGAAATGCTTGTATAACAAAAAATACAGAGGCCATCTAGCCTCTGCATTTACTACTTAATGTCCGCTGCCGTTTCCAAAATTACTACCCGTCACATCAGCGATATTTTCAATCGCAATCAATGCACTTGGATCCAGTTCATGAGAAATTTCCTTTAATGTGGAGAGCTCGATCCGACTAACAATTGTATAAATGATTTTCCTTGGTTCATTTGTGTAGGCCCCTTCACCATGAATAAAGGTAATTCCACGACCCAAAACTTTATTCAATTCATTAGCAAGCTCATCAGGCATATCAGAAATAATGGTTACTGATTTTAATTCTTCCAAGCCTTCAACCACAATGTCAATCATTTTAAAAGCAATGTAATATGTAATTATTGAGTACATGGCTGTTTCCCAACTGAATACGAGCAAAGCAGCAAGAATAAAAATAAACACGTTCGTAATCATCACAAATTGTCCAACAGATACGGGTCGTTTCCTACTTACGATGATGGCCAAAATTTCTGTACCATCTAAAGCCCCACCAGTCCGAATGACCAATCCGACACCTGTTCCTAAAATAACCGCCCCAATAATCGTTGCTAAAAATAGATCATTTGTTACAGGTTCAAAATGATGCAAATAAGCAGTAAAGGCGGATAATACAACAACGCCATATAACGTATGTAAAGTAAATTTAATTCCCATTTTTCGATACCCAAGAAAAAGGAAAGGAATATTTAAAACAATAAGGAAGATACTCATTGGAACTCCAAATATCTTGGACGCAATGATGGACAGACCGATAACCCCACCATCCAAAATATCATTTGGAACTAAAAAGAGTTCCAACCCAAAGCCCGCGATGAGAGCCCCGATGGTAATCATAATAAGTTGTTTAATTTCTGTTAATACCCGTTTTTTCTTTGTTTTACCCACAAAAACCAAGCCTTTCACTATTAAAAATAAAATTTACTTATTAATATTACCACATATGACGGACATGCTTACAATTTTTGAAGGAAATTAATACCTTTAAGTGGAAAAATATAATAAGTAAATTTAATAAGTTTAGTAAAGGAGAACAAATGAATCAATTGGATAATTTTGAGGAATACAAAGATCCGGCCCTTTATGACCGAGAAAATGACCCTTTCCAAGATGATGTGGAATTCTTAAAAAAATGGGCTGCAAAAGTTAACGGGCCAATCATTGATTTGGCTTGTGGAACAGGTCGAGCAACAATTCCCTTAGCAGAAGCGGGACATTCTCTTATTGGGGTAGACATACATAATGGCATGCTTTCTCAAGCAAACAAGAAAACAGAACATGCAAACCTAAACATTGAGTGGATTGAGCAAGACTGCACGAATCTCCAATTAGGTGTGAAAAGTCCACTCATTTTTATCGTAGGAAACTCTTTTCAGCATTTCCTTACGAATGAAGAGCAGGATCAGCTTCTAACTTCCGTTCACAATCACCTCGAAGAAGAGGGGATATTCATCTTCGGCACGAGGTTTCCAAGTCTGGATGAATTGCTTCAACCACCTACTGAGGAATATTGGCGAAGCTATAAGGATGAAACAGGGAAAACGGTAGATGTCTACACGATTAGTAATTATGACACGCTTCAGCAAGTGCAACACTATATAACGATTAGACGACAAAAAGATGACAGTGGTAAAACAGTTGGAGAACAGAAAACGAATATCAAATTGCGTTATGTTTATCCGCAAGAGATGGATCGTTTACTCAAACAAAATAGATTTGAGATTCTAGGTGTTTACAAAGATTGGGATGAATCGCCAATAACGAAAGATAGCCAACAAATGATTTATGTCTGCAGAAAGGTGTCGGAATGAATGGAAATAATCACAGGGCTGGCATCCATCACATTAGTAGCTTTATAAGTTCATCAAAAAAGGAAGTGGAGAAGTGGTCGTAACCAAGCAATTTGCCCAAACCATAGAAACCGCTGAAATAGAGGTATTGCACTCTAGACTAACAGCTATACAAGTAATCGAAGGAAATCCGATGGGCGTAGAAGTGAAACACTTTGGAAGTGCAAAGGCCTTTTCTGTTAAGAACATTCCAGGGCCATCGTTCAACACGGTAAAGGGTTTATCTGATGGTGATGAGAAATACGTAGATGAAATCATTCATTTTTACAATCAGAAGAATATTCCTGTTCGATTAGAACTAACGCCGGGACATGTTTCTTCGGATTTCCTTATGTTCCTTAGCAACAAGGGCTTATATCAATACGATTTTCACGCAACTCTTTACTCAGAACATCCTTCACATGAAGATACGGACACTCATTCTAAAATCAATGTTCGCGAGTTAGAACATCATGAATTTGATTTGTTCGCCGAAATTTACACGAAGGGCTTTGGTATGCCGGCATTTTTAAAAGATGGGGTCGCACAGAATAACAAAATACTTTACGACAATGAAAATTGGACATTCTATCTTGCAAATATTGAGGATGAACCAGTGGGTATAGGAGTTTTATATACACACAATAGCATTGGAACTCTTGCAGCCGCAACGACCTTGCCGGAATTTCGTAATCATGGTATACAAACAGCATTAATTAAGAAGCGGATGCAAAAAGCACTGGAAAAAGGATGCAGGTTAATTGTAAGTCAGGCAAAATTTGGCTCAGTCAGTCAAAACAACATGGAACGAGCAGGTATGCACATAGGTTATACAAAGGCTATTTGGATAATGAAATAAAGGAGTGGTTACGATGGCACGAATAGTAGGTTTTGAAATCAGCAGCCAGGACCCTGAAAAAGCAGTGAAATTCTATTCAACGGTTTTCGGTTGGGAATTTGAAGAACCAAATTGGGGGTTTTGGCCTGTTAAAAGATCAGGTCTAGTAGACATTCAAGGTGGGATTAGCAAAGGCCCGCATGATTATCCACATGGAACGAGAATCCAAATTGAAGTTGATTCGATAAAGGATACAATTGTGAAAGCTGTAGACAACGGTGCAATGATTGTCCGTGAAAAAATGGAGTTTGATGATTTCTTCTTGGCGTATTTAGTCGATCCAACCGGAGTTGGTTTTGGATTAATAGAAAGAAAGTAATAGGAAAAATGTAAAACGATATCGAATTGAATGGGGGACTTCGGGTGATAAATTATCCTCTATTAATGAGTGGAGCAACTATAGGGGTAACGGCACCGTCATCAGGGGTAGAAACAGAGCTTCATGATCTTATTAGATCTGCCATTACTCGTTTGGAGCAGAAGGGGTTTACTATCATTTGTGGTGAAACTGTTTGGACACAGGAAAAAGCAAGGTCTGCACCAGGAATAGAGCGTGCAGACGAGTTTAACGAAATGATGGGCAGTGAAGAAATCGATCTGATTATTCCACCCTGGGGTGGTGAATTACTTATTGAAATTCTTGAACATCTCGACTTTGACAATTTCAGAAACAAATGGATCCTAGGTTACTCAGATATAAGTGGGTTACTATTGGCTATAACATTGAAAACAGGTTTGGCAACTGCACATGGAACAAACTTAATAGATTTAAGAGGAAAGGATTCGGACCCGACGACTGCAATGTGGCAAACCGTCTTATCCACAAAGAAGGGAGAATCAGTCATCCAATATTCATCAGAAAAATACCAAAAGGAATGGCAGCATGATAATCCAACACCTCACATTTTTCATCTAACCGAACCGACCTATTGGAAAACAACAGGAAAAGGTGTAGTAACTATAAAGGGAAGAATACTTGGTGGCTGTATTGATATCGTTAGACATTTAATAGGTACCCCATATGGAGATGTTAGGAAATTTAATAAAGACTTTCTTGATGGTGATTCAGTGGTCTGGTATTTCGAAAATTGCGAGCTTATAACAACCGATTTGCGTCGATCCCTCGTGCAAATGAAGCTAGCGGGGTGGTTTGAAAATTGTGAAGGCATTATGTTTGGCAGAAGTCCAGCAAATAATCCAGTTGAAGATTATACTGTAGAGGATATCTATCAAGAACTCACAGAGGAACTAAAGATTCCGATTATATATGATATCGATTGTGGCCATGTTCCACCACAAATTACATTTATTAATGGAGCATATGCCGAAATTGAAGTAGTAAACGGAAAAGGAACTGTTTTACAGACGTTTAAGTGAAACGCTTGGTACAGAACCAAGCGTTTTATCCATCTTTGTTGAAATCCAATCCTTGAAGTTCCTTATGCTTATGCAATTTTCTCAAAAGCACAAGAAACATGATTTCCATGAAGAGACCTAAAGGGATCGTAAAGAATAGGTAACCCATTATAATGTCTCGTGAAAAGTTCATCGCAAATGTATGGATGAGTGTGATAAGTAGCATAACAGTCATATAAATTTTAAACGTTTGTGAGCTTCTACTTATTAAAACTTCATCCCCTAGAGCAGAGACCACTGTCATGATTAACTGAAAAACAAGGAATACAATGACCAACTTGAAAATTTCTAGTAAAAAGGTATAGGTATCCCAGATAGGTATGCCGACAAATGATCCTACTTCATTCCCATTCACATTTTGTTGGATAAACACAGTTGGAATACTAATGAGTATAAGCACGATCAAAAGCTTTTTCAATAGATTGCCGGATCTGCTTTCTGAAGGAACCCCGACTAGGCTTGCGAAAATGAGATAATACCCGATTGGCTCTGGCAAAATATCAACGTAAATCAAATGGATCTCCAATAGAATAAAAACGAAGCCCCAGAACATTTGCTTAAAATTAATTTTCATTCGCTCTCACCAGCCTCTTTTCCTCGATGATTTCGTTGATCGCCTTTTGATTTAACTCAGGGTGATCTATGATTGGTAACTCCCTCACAAACTCATCACCCGATTCTGTTTTTCCGTTGAGTTTGATGCTGAATTGAAAGAAACTATACCTAGCCGGATTGAATTGTATGAAGAAGCGGACCCATTCTTTTTGTTCCAAAGCAAATGGAAGTAAATCATCATTGGGGGTGACACCTGGTAAGTCATCCCATTCCTTTTCGCGGTCTTCATCGAACCATTTTGGAGGATTCGCACCAGTCTTGAGTTTTTCGAGTTCACTCAATTTATCCTGTTCAAGGTCAACTTTAATAAAAATGTCATCTGACAATTCCTCTTTAAAAGGAATCTCAATTTCCTCAATGTTGACTGGTTCTAGAGCAACCATCGATTTCTCCTCTCGATGCTGATTACTACTTGAACTAATGTGTGTTTCTAACACATTGGCGTATTCCGTATCTTTATGAAGAATGACTTCTCCAATATCAGCCAAAAGGGTTTTTCCATTGGAGAATTGGACCTCCATTTCTGAAAACGATAAAGGACCTTCACCTTCGAAATCCATGGGAAACGCAACATTAAGTGCTTTTAAATAATGATGTGTATACTCTTGTTCAAACTGAGGTTCCTGCGACCCCCACATAAAATCCATATTCGAGCTCGCATATGCCTCAATTCCATCAATTTGTACATGATCAATTGATGAAGAGTCCGACTTATTGGTTACGTAATAAAAAGTGAGCATTGTCTCATCTTCATGATTCAAAGTGAGTTCATAATAATGCTCCAAAAATAGTGGGGCATCCAGCTGTTTAGATTGGAAATACAAATAATTGCCGATATAGCTAAGGATAATGACCACTATACTGATCCAGAATATTTTCTCCTTCAAACAAAAACCCCCAATTCTATAAATCTCTAAAATTATTTTACCATCAAGGTTTGGTAATATTTTTATTTATTTCAATTTTTTTGAAATAATGCGATAATAGAAGTAACAGATATCTAATAGGTACGGAGGGAGGAGTTTCGATTGTATTATGATAATGTTCTTGATTTCATCTATGTAGCATTATTCTGGTGGGTGATCTTTCTAGTTTTTCAACGTATTAACAACCGTTACCCAAAGAGTAATCCATGGAAGAAGGATATTATGTTAACGTTCATACAATCTTTAGTAGTTACACTTTTGCTTCCGATTATCGTGAAGATTTTTATATAGACACCTTTCGTTTAAAAGGCATAGGAGTTATCCAAATGCCTTTTACAGCCCCCACGTAAACCATTTTCCATGCCCTTCTGTTTGACCAACAACATGTTTATACACTTTTCCGTCAAGAGAATAATCTAGATGAAGGTCGCGGTCTTGTATATTGTTATATAGATGAAAAATCTCACGTTCGGTTCCGATCTGCTGAACCTTATCTAGCAATCTATTCCTCACTTCCGAAGGCATTTGGTTTGCTACATGGGTGTGGAACACACAAATCGCATATTCGCTTGACATTTCTTTAGAAAGGTCCTCAAGCATTTCAACACCATTCCCTTTAATCAATCGTATTTCGTTCGCCTTAACTATTTTTGCAGCTTTTTCAAATAACTCCCGTCTTTCATGATGTTCCGGCCAAATGAGGGCTTTTAACCAAAGGACATTGTCATTATCTTTTAAATCAATTGGATGGAGGTCAATGCCAATACGAGAAGCTACTGGAGGAATATAGTCTTGTAGATTAGGAGCATTATCTCCTTTTATCTCAGCTGTTATATGTAAAGTTGATTCTCTGTTTCCGTAAGCTACACCCGTCCCATACGAGTAACTATACTGATCCCATAGCAGCTGCAGGCCGGCACTGGTCCCAATTTCAATCAATGCTAGCGGCTTTTTCGTGATATTATAAATATATTGAAAGGCCGGAAAAAGATAGGAACATCGTCTTACTTCATTTGTCTGAACCAATTTTTCCTGTAAAAGCGGGATGATTTCATTAGAATATTGATTGCAAAACTCTTTAAAAGGTAAAAAGGATTCATCTACTTTTCGGGGATGCTTCGTCATACTTGGATAAAAATATCGTAGACTGTGATCATTTCCTTTTAATAAAAGGTAATGAACAGCACCAAACAACAAATTAGATGAAGGCTGACCACTACGTGCATGAGTAGCCAACTCTAGGAGTTCATCATCGTCGGCAATTTGTAATGAAAGAAATTCATACAAGTTACTTGAACCCTTACACTCGGTGTTGGCGAAGTTTCGAAACTTAATAGACTGAGTGTTATTCACTATTTTTCTCCTCCTGAAAATTTTTTTAACTTGACCCTCAAACCAAGATAAGCTCAAGCGAATTATATTAAGAAAGGTTTGGTGGATTACATGAAGGAACAAACAATAAAGTTTACGTATAATGAAATCGACTTACTTATAGAAGCAATGGATAAGGATATATGGAAAGATATTAAATGGAAGTTTGTAACTGAAGAAGAAATTGAATCTTTATTAAAAACCTCTTAAGGTATCCCTTAGGGGGTTATTTATTTCCCATTATTCCTCTACCCACTCCAATTGACCGTTCTCTATTAGGCTTAATAACTTGTTTTCACCCTTAATTACATAGCTTTTGTCTTCGATTTGCAACTCACTTTCAGTAATAACTAAACTGTAAGCGTCTTTACCAATATAGGCTGTCACGAAATAACCCAATCCAGATCCAAATCTTGTTTTCATAAGGTTCATATCAGAAGGCTCGGTAATGAATCTGTGTATCAATGATTGATCGGTGATGGTAGCTTTATTGTTCATGTAGCCCTTCTTTTGAACAAATGTCATTGCAGTTACTTCAATTTTATCGATTTTCTCCGTTTCCCCAATGTATTTACTAACTTCCTCACCATAAGTAGTTTTCGTGATTTTTTCATAAGTAAAAAAGATTCCAAAAGTAGCAATAACAGAAACAACCATTAAAACAAGAGACAATTTGTACTTCTTTCCCTCAACATATTTCCATTCCATGAGTGACTGAAAACCCCAAAAAGAAAACATAAAAGAGATGAGAAGCCATTTTGTATGGTTAACATTATCAATATCAAATAATGTATAGGCACTTCCCAAAAATAAGATGACGATAAGGATGCCGCCTATCCGGAATTTTACTCGCCCGTCTGATTCGGCCAAATTATACCCTGGTTCTAATCGTTTTCCTATAACACTATCGATTATAGACAGCAGGAAAAACATAAATAAAAAAACGAAACCCATTAAATCCCCCCAGTCTTACTTTGATTATACTGATTATTGGAAAAATATACTAGGTGAGGTCTGAAGGCGAAGCGTAATTTTTGTACAAATTCACCTAAAGTGTCAAAATGAAATGGAAATAGGAAAGAATACAAGTATGAACAAGCAAGGAGTGAACGAAATGAGTTCCCTTTTTAAACGAGATCTTAAAAAGCATTGGTATATAAAATACAACAATAATGGGTATCCACATATACAGCAAGGCTTTGTGCTACCGCCTAATCGGTTTGAGGAGTTTGACCCGTTTTTAATTATGGCGGAGGACTGGTATAAGCGCGGCGCATTTCCGGACCATCCACACCGAGGGTTTCAAACGATTACCTATGTAATTGATGGACGATTGGAGCATATCGATAACCACGGTGGAAACTCAATTTTAGAGGCTGGCGATATCCAATATATGAATGCTGGCAGTGGTGCAAGACATGCTGAGGAGCCAGTTGACCAAGATATTGCTCATACACTACAGTTATGGTTGAACTTACCGAGTTCCCTAAAAAATACAAAAACCTCCTACCAAAATGTGTATATAGAGGATGTACCTCATGTGAAAATAGAAGGTGGGGAATTAAAGGTCTACTCTGGAGACATAGCGGGGGTTAAAGGACCGATGAATAGCTTGGTCCCCATTACTATGACTGAGATTTCACTTACGAAGGGTATGACTTACAAACACATACTGCCTGAAAATCACAATGGGTTTGTATATGTACTTTCCGGTGAAGTAGAGCTTGGTGAAAGTAAAACACCTCTGAAAAAAACAGGGGCAGGAACCCTTACTTTTAACGAAAATGGTAAAAACGAAAGTGAATTTGAAATATCAGCAAATAGTCGTTCAAAATTACTTGTTTACTCAGGGGTGCCACTGCGCGAAGAAATTGTCGTTTATGGCCCATTTGTTATGAATTCAATGGAAGAAGTCCAACAAGCATACCGTGATTATCACGCAGGAAAATTTGGCCCGCCGGCAGAATAAGGAGTATTGTTACAATGAATAAAGAAGTAATTGTCTATACAACAAATGACTGTGTCGAATGTACTTTTGTTAAAAAGGTTCTCACTGAAAATGGTATTCCATTTGACCTCCGAAATATTGCAGAAAACGTGGTCTACCAAAAGGAAGTGGAACGCTTTGGTTTTCTAGGTGTCCCTGTAACAGTTGTAGGTGACCGCGCTGTTAAAGGATTTAACCCTGAACTTATTGAACTATTAGAGCCTTTGAAAAAGTCCTAATCTCTTTGCAATGGTTAAAAGTGGTACAAGTAGGAAATCCTAAAGTATACACCCCTAAAGAAGATGGGAATAAAATAAGGAAACAAAATTATTGGGTGAACTTATGGAGAAAATCAAAAGCTGGGCAAAACGCTTGAAAAAACAAATATTCGTCTTGTATTTTGCATATAAGGATGCGAGGGTTCCATGGTATGCTAAGCTTTTTACTGCTGGAGTGGTAGCTTATACATTCAGCCCGATCGACTTAATCCCAGATTTTATACCAATCCTCGGATACCTTGATGAGGTCATCCTTGTCCCAATTGGAATCATGTTTGCATTGAAAATGATCCCAAGTGCAGTGATTGCAGATTGCGAAATGAAAGCAGAAGAAATGATGAAAAACGGTAAACCCAAAAACTGGGTTGCAGGGATACTTATCCTGTTCATATGGGCTTTAATTTTGATCTGGATGATTGTCAAAGCATCACAATATATACTTTAAACCTGTATTTCAAAGTGAAATACAGGTTTTTTTTGGTCGTTAAGTAATCTTTGTTGGCAATTGCCCTGAACATCCTGATTGTGATGAAAAAGCATTACTCAAGATGAAGTAAAAAATATGAGTGATAAAGTAGATTTTCTTGCGTTGTACGATAGCGTATTGGCCGGAAAAGCGCTGTCACTTGTCAAATTATTATGATTTATTTTGTATGAAATTTGATGTTTCTGCTTTTTTTCATGTTATAATAACAAAGGATGGAATGAAGAATAAGAGTTTATTAGTATTCCATTCATACAACTGAAGATGCAAGGCTGTATTATCGGAGCCATGAACTTCTAAATAAACTTCTTACTTTTAACTGGCTTTTAAATAGCCTATAATTATCATATAGTAATGAAATATTAATCTATAACTTTATTCAGTTTTCTTACTTCAGTTAATTGGTACGAAAACACAGGAATTTAAATTTGTGTGAGCGTTTAAAACATGTCTGAATAAAGTTAAGCCTCCGGCGGATGCCACAGATTTTCAATGGAATCTTTCTAGCAAGCTCGAAAAAATCTGGGCACAAATACGCCAAGGCGCATTTGATAAGATTGCCATCCAAAATGGCCTTAATTGAGACGAGAAAGAGAATGTCTAATAATGGTGAGCCCGATTTTGTGACCGCCTTCATCTTTTTTGTCCAAATTTTAAAAGAAAAGGTTGATAAATATGAGCAACATAGAAACCAAAACAGATGTCATTTTAATCGGTGCTGGTATCATGAGTGCGACATTAGGGACACTCTTGAAGGAACTAGTGCCTGAATGGAACATTACCGTTTTTGAAAAGCTCGATAAACCAGGAGAGGAAAGCTCTCACGAATTGAATAACGCTGGTACAGGTCATGCTGCACTATGTGAACTTAACTATACTGTTGAAAAACCAGACGGAACATTAGATATAAAGAAAGCAATTAATGTCAACGAACAGTTCCAAGTTTCCAAGCAGTTTTGGGCATATCTTGTAAAGAACAACTTAATCCAAAACCCACAAGATTTCATCATGCCATTACCGCATATGAGTATGGTTCAAGGAGAAAAGGATGTCGAATTTTTAAAGAAGCGATTTGAAGCGCTGTCAAAAAATCCGTTATTCCAAGGAATGGAGTTTAGTGAAGATCCGGAAAAACTTTTAGAGTGGATTCCGCTCATTATGAAGGATCGCTCGTCAAATGAGCCAATAGCTGCTACAAAAGTAGATGCTGGTACAGATGTGAACTTCGGTAATTTAACACGAATGTTGTTTGAACATTTAAAGAATAAAAATGTCCAAATTAATTACAACCACAGTGTAAAAGATGTGAAACGTACAAGTGATGGTCTATGGGACTTGAAGGTGAAAAATCAAAGTAGTGGTTCTGTTGAACATCATAAAGCAAAATTCGTCTTCATTGGAGGCGGTGGAGGAAGCCTACATCTACTCCAAAAGTCTGGTATTCCTGAAGGAAGACATATTGGTGGATTCCCTGTAAGTGGGATTTTCATGGTATGTAATAATCCGGAAGTGATTGAAAAGCATCATGCCAAAGTATACGGAAAGGCGAAGGTTGGTGCGCCACCAATGTCTGTTCCACATCTTGATACAAGATATATTAACAACAAAAAGTCATTACTATTTGGACCTTTTGCGGGATTCTCTCCAAAGTTCCTAAAAACAGGCTCAAATATGGATTTAATTACATCAATCAAACATGATAATTTGTTAACGATGTTAGCTGCAGGGGTAAAAGAAATTCCGCTAACAAAATACTTGATTCAGCAAGTTATGTTATCAAAAGAACAACGAATGGAAGAACTCCGTGAATTTATCCCAAACGCAAAAAGCGAAGATTGGGATTTAATCGTAGCTGGCCAACGTGTTCAAGTTATTAAAGACACTGAAGCAGGCGGCAAAGGAACCCTTCAATTTGGTACTGAAGTGATTACCGCAGCTGACGGTTCAATTGCAGCGTTACTAGGTGCATCACCAGGTGCATCAACTGCTGTTCATGTTATGCTTCAAATCATTAAAAAGTGCTTCCCACAACAAATGCTAGAATGGGAGCCAAAAATCAAAGACATGATTCCTTCATATGGGTTATCCCTTATGGAACACCCAGACCTACTGGCGAAAATCAATGCTTCAACTGGAGAAGCACTTGGCTTAATCGAAAAACAAGAGAAAGTAGAAAAAAAACAAAAGGAACTTGTCCTAAGTTAACCACTTACGATTTATAGATAAAAAGAACCTTCAATCTTGATTGGGATTGGAGGTTTTTTATGTAAAAAATCCGTACCACTCAGTAGTCCGGATTTTGTATTTCTTAATTCAAATGAACCTTTAATGCATCTAAATTAATTTCTTCATTGCCAATATTATACGAAGGAATTACCTCAATATACTTTGGTGGATTTTTACTATCAATTTCAAAGACAAGCATAGAGTCTGAAACGGTATGGAGTGATAATTTTTCACCTTGATCAGAAACAACCTTAAAATGTAGATTTTCACCTTCTATCCCAGCTGTTGATAATTCTTCATAAGTTAACATAGCGTTTGTTTTTCCAATCTTTATATCATGAAAAAGCAGACTATAACCCTTATTAGTAGAGTGTATGGTTTCATTAAGTACAATTTTCCGCGAAGGTAATTTTTCAACAGAAAGATTAAAGGACCACTCCCCTCTTACGCCGGCCATATGTGTGAACGTAATTGGGATTTCTAGCTCGTCTGGACTATTCTCGTTGGGGTTATTCAATATCATAGCACCCACATATTCATCGCCTTGTTTCGTTATAGTCCCCATAGTTGAACCCCATCCAGATTCATCTTTTCCGTCAAACATCTTATAGGAGTACCCAGACTCTGGTCCTGTTTCTCCGCCAAATGTTTCAGACAAGTTGTCACCAGATGCTTTAAAGGTTAAACCAACATAGGAGCCATCATAAAAAATCGATGTAATACTCATTTTGACCCCATTATTTTCAACGGTTTGATTCATTTCGGTTATTAGTTGCTCAGCTGCCAAATTCTGACCAATTGTCATTTGATAATTATCGTAGATACTCCCAATGATTGGAACTTGAGCAAGAACCTGATTAACAGGTGTAAAAATAAATCCGGATGCTAGGAGTAAAGCTGCAGCCCCAGTAGCAAAAAAAGTTGTGCGTTTTAGTGGTCGTATGTATTTTCTTTTTCGACGGAACCTTTCACCGCGATCGATCCCTTTTTTAATCGCAAAATTTAGTTCTTGTTTCGGTATTTCAATATCGTTATATAAGTCTTTTTCCATAATAATCAGCCCCTAACGTTTTTCTTAATTCAGCCTTTGCTCTACGTAAATAGGTTTTAATGGTTGATTGTGGTTTATCCAGAATCGTAGAAATCGTTCGAATTGGCAAGTCATAATAATAGAAAAGTAAAATAGCATTTCGATAGTTCATATTTAGCGACGAAAGTGCCTCTGATAAATCGATTGTTAGGTTCGTTTCAGGTGTCTGGCTTGATTCGATTAAATACTCTAATGTTTCCTCGGGAAGCTTTATCACCTTTTTATTACGTGCAAGTTCTTTATAAGCAGTTCGCATTAAAATCTTCACAAGCCATGTACTGAAAAAAGCGGGTGATTTCAGTTGATGGATGGAAATATAGGCCTTATAGGTGGCTTCCTGTATGACATCAAGTGCATCCTCTTTGTTCCGCATATGTAAATAGGCAATTTTATATAACTTTTCACTTTCAGATTTTATAAGCTGTTCAAATGCTTGTTTGTCACCAGCAATGGCCAACTCAACTATGTTCGTAGAATATGACATTTCCTACTTAACCTCCTTTCAACTATTAGAGGTATGATATGTAATAAAAAGTTTCAATTAAATGTATTGTTTATAGTAATATATCATTTTGTCGAAAGAAAAACTTCCCGTTGTCGCCTATTCTGTGAAGGAAGAACACTACATTTGTTGAATAAATAGGATGGTAAATTATTTTTAACTAAAAAGGAGAAATCCCATGAACATTAAATTAGTTGATGTCACAGAGGGCAATTTTTATGATGTGATCAATTTAAAATCTGATGAAAACCAAGAAAAGTACATCCAAATCTACGAAAGATGGGTGGGTTCCAATACATATTTTCTTGCACTATGCCAAACATTTGGTTTCACTCGAAAAGCAATCTATGATGGCGATACACTAATTGGTTTTGCCTCTCATGGATATCAAAAGGAAACAAATCGATATGAATTAATCAGTATGATGTTAGGGCATAGGTATCAAGGAAAAGGCTATGGAACCCCTGTTTTAAATGCAATTATTGAGGATATGGTAAGTGCCTATCAATGTGAGGAAATCTATCTATCTGTTATCTATAATAATGAACGTGCAATACGAACCTATGAAAAAGCGGGGTTTATCCCGACCGGAGAGGTAGAAGAGGGTCATCATCCTGAGCCGATTTATTGTTTGAAAATAAAATAAGAAACGGAGTGCCCAAAGGTCGAACCTATAGACCCTTGGACACCCCTCGTTATTATTCTTTAAAAGCTTTCGAATATTGAACAAGTCCTTGAACATGATCAAGAGAACCTTCAGTTAGTTCGAGAGCCATGAATACCTCATTCGGTACATCAAAAGGAGCTCTGATATTCCAGCGATTCGCCTGTTTGAAGCCAAACATAGGATAATAATCTTTATGTCCAAGTACAATAACTGACTGATATCCAAGATCCTTTGCCTTATTAAGTGCAGAACGGATTAATTGGCTTCCAACCCCTTTTCTTTGATACTCTGGTGCAACAGAAACGGGGGCAAGTGCCAGTGATTCGACGGAGTGGTCTCCATCCACAATCTTAATTTTTGAAAGAATGATATGTCCAACAATCTCATCTTTTTGATTAACGGCAACCAATGAAAGTTCTGGTATAAAAGCATCTGATTTTCGAATCCGGTTTACGAGAAAATGCTCTGTCTTATCACTGTATTCTTCTTTTAAAAAAGATTTTCTTACAACTTCTTCTGTTTGAAAATAATCTTCAGTTTGTTCTTGTCTTATTACTATTTCCATATATAATCCTCTATTCTAGGTATATTTTTTATGTATAAATGGTACACATCCCAGCTCTAAACAGAAGTTTACCAAATGATAGCCTACTCCTATAATACCTTCATTTTAGAAGGCTATGGAACATGGGTCAATGATGCTTTGTAGGAAATTGCAAAGTGATAAAGGGTTACGAAAGTTTAAGTAGAATAAAAACATAGAATGGAAGAGCATAAAGGAGGATTTTGTAAACTATGGAAAATAAGTTAAAGCAAAAATTGAAAGAATTAGAGGAAATGCATTTAAATATAGAAGTTCGAAAAAAACGTGAGGAGCTAGATAAACTACTAGCAGATGACTTCTTTGAGATTGGTAGTTCCGGATATATGTTTAATAAAAAAGAATGTCTTGAATCTAGAATTGACCTTTCAGTAATGTCACTCCATAACTATGAAATTTATCCCCTGGCACCAGATGTCGTTTTAGCAACCTATTTCATTGTCAATGAGACGAGGAAACGGAATACACTTCGAAGTTCCATATGGAAACTTATTGAAGGAAGATGGCAATTGTATTTTCATCAAGGGACGATCTCACCATTGAAGTTGAGTGAAGTACTTAACGAATAAATTTCACGAAATTTATAAGTCATTGCCTAGCAAAGATAAAAACATACATAGTTGGTATAATAGGTACGTACTTCAATTACATATCTAGGACGTGATGTACATTTTACATGCCATTTTCTTTTTTATCATAGCAGGAATCGCTGAAATCGGAGGAGGCTATTTGATATGGCTTTGGTTAAGAGAAGGGAAGCCGTATTACTGGGGAATCGGTGGGGGAATCGCATTGGCCCTATATGGTGTGATTGCTACTTTTCAAACCTTTCCATCTTTCGGTAGAGTTTATGCGGCTTATGGCGGGGTCTTTATCGTTCTTTCTGTCCTTTGGGGGTGGGGTATTGATAAGAAAACACCCGACCTATACGATTGGCTAGGTGCTGGAATTTGTATCATAGGTGTTTCCGTGATGTTATTTGCACCACGACAATAACAAAAGGGCATTGATCTAAGGAAGGATCTGGACTAACCTAAAATAGTGAGACAATATAAAACACCTCCAAAATGGCAATACTTGAGATAAGTATTGTGACATT